>DATEJD010000416.1:0-9254 GCA_035278325.1 Gemmatimonadales bacterium
CAGCAAGGTCCGAAGCGCCGCCGACCTGGTCGGGGTCGCCACTTTCGGTTTCCGCGGGGAGGCGCTCCCCGCCATCGCCTCCGTGGCGCGCTTCACGCTCCTGACCAGCGACGGCGAGGGCGGCAGCGAGCTCACCGGCGCCGCCGGCCGCCTCGACCGCGTGGCCGACGCCGCGCGCCAGCGCGGCACCACGGTCACCATCCGCGCGCTGTTCTTCAACACTCCCGCCCGCCGCAAGTTTCTCCGCTCCGCCGCCAGCGAGACCCGCGCCGCCCACGAGGCGGTGGCCACGCTCGCGCTGGCCCACCCCGACGTGGGCTTCGAGCTGGAGGTGGACGCGGTGGCGCGGCTCGCGGTGCCGCCGGGCCAGCCGCCCGAGGAGCGGCTGGCCGCGGTGTGGGGCCGCGAGCTCGCCGGCACGCTCATCCCCGTGGCGTACGCGGCGGGCGCCTTCCGGGTGGAGGGCTTCGTGCAGCGTCCCGGCGACGCGCAGCCCACCGGCCGGCGCACCCAGCTCTTCGTCAACGGCCGCCCGTTCAAGGATCCGTTCCTGATCCGGGCCGCGGAGGCGGGATACCGGTCGGCCATTCACCCGGGCGACCGCCCATCGGTCTATCTCCGCATCGAGTGCGCGCCCGAAGACGTCGACGTGAACGTGCACCCGGCCAAGCTCGAGGTCCGGTTCCGCGATCGGATCGGCGTCGAGCGGGTGGTCGAGGAGGCGGTGCGCCACGCGCTGGGCGCGCTCGTCGCCGCCGCGCCGGTGGGCGACTGGCGGCCGCTGCCGTCGCTGGCGGGCCCCGGTGAAGGCCTGGGCCCCGACGTCATGGCCGAGCTGTTCGCGTCGACCGAAGCGTCCGAGCCGACCGGCGACGGCAGCGAGTCCGCCAGCGGTGGGTTCGATGCACCGCTGGTCCAGATGTTCGACACCTACATCCTCTATCAGGCGGCGGACGGCATCGTGATCGTCGACCAGCACTCGGCGCACGAGCGGGTGCTCTACGAGCGCGTCTTGGCCCAGCTCACCGGCGCCGACGCCCCGGCGCAGCGGCTGCTGCTCCCGCTCACCCTCGAGCTTACCGACGAGGAGCTCGACGCGGTGGAGCGCCACGCCGAGCTCCTGCGTGGGGTGGGCTACGAGGCCGAGGCGTTCGGCGGGCGGGCCGTCGTGCTGCACGCCGTGCCGTCGCCCCATCCGCGGTTCGACGCCGGCAGCTGCTTCCGGGAGTTGGTGGCCGATCTCGCGCGCGGGCGCTTCGGCGGATGGTCCAACCGGTTGGAGCGCTTCGCGGCCACGTATGCGTGCCGGGCGGCAGTCAAGGCCGGCGAGCGGCTCGACCAGCGCGAGATGCGCGAGCTGCTGCTCCGGCTGTTCGCCACCGAGCTGCCGCCCCACGACGTGCACGGACGCTCGACCATCGTGCAGCTGCCACGGGAGGAGCTGGAGCGACGGTTTGGCCGCCGCTAAAGTCCCGGTACTGGTGGGACCGACGGCGGTGGGCAAGACCGCGGTCGGATTGGCATTGGCGGCGCACTGGCCGATCGAGATCATCTCGGCCGATTCACGCCAGGTGTATCGCCGGCTCGATATCGGCACCGCGAAGCCCACGCGGAAGGAACGCGCGCGGGTGCGGCACCACGGGCTCGACCTGGTGGATCCGGGGTCGCGGTACAGCGCGGGACACTTCGCGCGCGACGCCGAGGGCTGGCTGGCCGATATCCGCGCGCGCGGCCGGATGCCGCTGGTGGTGGGCGGCACCGGCCTCTACATCCGGGCGCTGGCGGAAGGGCTGTTCCAGGAGCCACCGCTCGATCCCGAGCGGCGCCGCTCGCTCGACGCCTTCACCGCCCGGCTCGAGCCGCTGGAGCTGCTCCGGTGGGCGGCGCGCTTCGATCCGGGGTTCCGCGGCGGTGGCCGCCAGCGGGCCGCACGGGCCATCGAGGTGGCGCTGCTCACCGGCCGGCCGCTCTCGTACTGGCAGGAAGCGGCGCGCGCGCAGGGGCCGCTCGATCCATGCTACATTGTGCTCACCGTGCCACGACCGGTGCTGCACCAGCGGATCGCGCGCCGGGCAGCGGAGATGATCCAGCGCGGGCTCATCGAGGAGGTGGCCGCCGTGCTGGCCGAGGGCCACGCGCCGACCGCGCCCGGGCTCGACGGCATCGGCATTCGCGAGGCGGTGGACTATCTCCACGGGCGCCGGCCGCGGGAGTCGGTCGCGGAGGCCATCGCGCTGAGCACCCGGCAGTATGCCAAGCGACAGCAGACCTGGTTCCGGCACCAGCTCGGCGGCCCCGTACTGACGCTCGACGCCACCCGACCGCCGGAGCGAGTAGCAGCCGATATAGTGGAGTACTGGCAGAGGGGGACCGGGGCATGAAAATCGGGATCACCTGCTATCCGACCTACGGCGGCTCGGGCGCTGTCGCCACCGAGCTCGGACTCGAGCTCGCACGGCGGGGACACGAAGTGCACTTCATCACCTACGCCGCGCCGTTCCGCCTTCATGGCTACGCCGAGCGGATCTATTTCCATCAGGTCGAAACCCGGATGGGACGGTATCCGCTGTTCGACCACTTCCCCTACACCCTCGCGCTGGCCTCCAAGCAGCACGAAGTGGTGCTGCGGGAAGGGCTCGAGCTGCTGCACGTGCACTACGCGATCCCGCACGCCACCACCGCGTATCTGGCCCGCCAGATGCTCAACGGCGAGCGCCAGCTCCGGGTCATCACCACCCTCCACGGCACCGACATCACCCTGGTGGGCCAGGAGTCGAGCTTCTACGCCATCACCAAGTTCTCCATCGAGCAGAGCGACGAGGTCACCGCCGTCTCGGCCTACCTCCGGGACGAGACCTATCGCGCGTTCGGCTGCGTGAGCTGCGATCTCCGCGTGATTCCCAACTTCGTGAATCTGACCGAGTACCATCCCGCCGAGTCGGGATCCGTCAGTCCGGTGGCGCCGCCCGGCACCAAGGTGGTGACCCACATCTCCAACTTCCGCGAAGTGAAGCGGGTCAAGGACGTGATCCGGGTGTTCGCCCGGATCCGGCGCGCCATGCCCGCGGTGCTGGTGATGGTGGGCGACGGACCCGATCGGGTCGATGCCGAGAACGAGGCCCGGGAGCTGTCGGTGAGCCAGGATGTCCGCTTCCTGGGCCGGCTCGATTCGGTGGCCTCGCTGCTCCAGTCGAGCGATCTCTTCCTCCTGCCGTCGCAGACCGAGTCGTTCGGCTTGGCCGCCCTCGAGGCCATGGCGTGCGGCTCGCCGATAGTGGCCACCCGGGCCGGCGGCCTGCCGGAGGTGGTGGATGACGGGGTGAACGGCATCCTCGAGCCGGTCGGCTCGGTGGAGGCGATGGGCCGGCGCGCGGTGGAGCTGCTCCGGGAGCCCGGGCGGCACGCCGCCATGCGCGCGGCGGCCATTACCAAGGCGCAGACGTTCTCGGCGGACCGCGTCGTCCCGATGTACGAGGCCCTCTACGAGGAGACCCTGCGGGGCGTGCCCGCCACGAGTCGAGCGGATGGTCGCTGACCCGCTGCTCGCGGCCGCGCTCCTCGGCCTGGTCGAGGGCGTGACCGAATTCATCCCGGTCTCCTCCACCGGCCACCTGATTCTCGCGAGCCACTGGCTGGGCGAGACCGGTGACACCGCCAAGACCTTCGACATCTTCATTCAGCTCGGCGCCATCCTGGCGATCGTCTGGCTCTACCGCGCGCGGCTGGTGCACGCGCTGGCGTCGGCCCGGCGGGACGAGCCGAGCCGCCGGTTCCTGCTCAATCTCGGGATCGCATTCCTGCCGGCCGCAGCGGTGGGGTTTGTGGCGCACGACTGGATCAAGGAGCGGCTGTTCACGCCGCTCGTGGTCGCGGTGGCACTGATCGTGGGCGGCCTGCTCATCCTGCTGATCGAGTGGCTCGACCCGGCGGAGCGGGTACCCGACGTTGCGGACGTGCGCCCGCCGACAGCGCTGGGCATCGGGCTGGCGCAGGTGCTGTCGCTGGTGCCGGGCACCTCCCGCTCGGGTGCCACCATCATGGGCGGCTACGCGCTGGGCCTCTCCCGCCGGGCCGCCACCGAGTTCTCGTTCTTCCTCTCCATTCCCGTGATGTTCGCCGCGACGCTGTACGACCTGTTCAAGAGCCGCGGCGCGCTGAGCGCGGCCGATGCGCCGGTGTTCGCCGTCGGGTTCGTCGTCGCCTTCGTCTCCGCGCTCGTGGTGGTGAAGGGGTTTCTCCGCTACGTCTCGCACCACAGCTTTGCCGCCTTCGCCTGGTATCGCCTGGTGCTCGGTGTGCTGCTGCTGCTGATTCTCCGGTGAGCGTCGTCGTGGCCGACATCGTCCGGCTGGGTGCGGTCACCTCGACGATGGACGCGCTGCATGCCCTGGCCGAAGGAGGAGCGGCGGCCGGAACGGCGGTGGTGGCGCAGTCGCAGACGGCGGGGCGGGGATCCCGCGGGCGATCGTGGACCTCTCCACCGGGCGGCCTCTGGCTGAGCGTGCTGTCCCGGCCGGCCGCCGCGGGGCTCGAGCTGGTGAGTCTTCGCGCCGGCCTGGCGGTGGCCGAGGCGCTCGCCCGACTGGGGGCCGGCGACCGGATCAGAATCAAGTGGCCCAACGATCTGATGCTGGATGACCGCAAGGCCGGCGGCATCCTGTGCGAGGCGCGCTGGCAGGGCGCCTCGCTGGCCTGGATCGTGATCGGGCTCGGTCTCAACGTGGAGAACCGGCCACCCGCGGGGCTCGAGGCGCTGGCCGCGAGGCTCGGCGACGTGCTGCCCGGCGTGACGGTCGATGCGCTGATCGAACCCGTGATCGCGGCGGTCCGCGGGGTGGATGCCGCCGCGGGACTGCTCACCGATGCCGAGCACGCGCGGTTCGCCGCGCGCGACTGGCTCCGCGGCCGGGCCATCGGGGCGCCGGTAGTCGGCACGGCGGTCGGCGTGGCGGACGATGGCGCCCTCCTGGTTCGCCGACCCGGCAGCACGACCGCGGCGGTCCGGGCCGGCACCGTCATCCTGACCGATGACGGAGCCGCATCCTCGGCACGACCCGCGATCTGAGGACCACCTATGTTGCTGACCCTCGACATCGGTAACACCGAGATCACGGTCGGACTGTTTCGGGGACCCGACCTCGATGCTCACTGGCGGCTCACCACCAACCCGGGGCGGACGCCGGATGAGTGGGGCAGCGCGATCGGCGGGTTTCTCGTGGCCGCGGGACACTCGCCCAACGAGGTGCGGGCGGTGTGCCTGGCCTCGGTGGCGCCCTCGGTAACCCAGGATCTCGTGGCGGGCATCGCGCGGACCACCGGGTGTACCGGGGTGCAGATCGACGCGCGCTCCCCGCTTCCCGTCACGCTGGACGTGGATGAGCCCCTGAGCGTCGGCGCCGACCGCATCGTCAACGCGCTGGCGGCGGTCGAGGTGTACCATCGGGATACCATCGTAGTGGACTTCGGTACCGCCACCACTTTCGACTGCGTGACCGCCGAGGGGCGCTTCATCGGCGGCGTGATCATGCCGGGGCTCCGCACCGCCGCCGACCAGCTCACCCGGCGGACGGCCAAGCTGCCCGCGACCGAGCTCCGGGCGCCGGCGCGGGTCATCGGCCGGCGCACCGAGGAATGCATTCAGGCCGGCGTGCTGTACGGCGCGGCCGACGCGGTGGACGGGCTGGTCCGGCGGATCCGCGCCGAGTGGCCGGGCAGTCGAATGCCCCAGGTGGTGGCCACCGGCGGGCTCGCCAGCGTGGTGGCGCCGCTCACGACCACCATCGAAGACACCGACCCCGACCTCACGCTGCGGGGACTCCGCTTCGCCGCCGGCCATCTCGGATTGGAGTGGTGACGGGCGCGCGTGAGGCGGGCTACCGCCTGCTGGGGCGGCGGCTCGATTATCTGCTGCATCTCCGTCCCGCCGAGTGGCCGATCATGGCGGCCCACACCGCGGTGGGATACCTGCTCGCCGTAGGGCTGTCCGGCGCCTCGCGCGGTGAGCGGCTGGCGCCGGCCGTCGTAGGCCTGCTGCTCTGGGTGGTGTGCCTCAACGGCGGGACGCTCGCGCTCAACAGCGCCTTCGATCGCGACGAAGGCGACATCGCCTACTTGCGCCGGCCGCCTCCACCCCCACGCTACCTCGCCGCCTTCAGCATTGGCCTCATGGGCGTGGGCCAGATCCTGGCCTTTCAGCTCGCGGCGCCGTTCCCGATGCTGTACGCCGTCTGCTTCGTGCTGTCGCTCGCGTATTCGGTGCCGCCGCTGCGGCTCAAGGCGGTGGCCGGCGCCGATTGGCTGATCAACATGTGGGGCTTCGGCAGCTTCGCGCCGGCCGCGGGATGGGCGACCACCGGAATCCCGATCGATCACGCGCGCGGCCTCGTCCTGCTGGCGTTCTGTCCGTTGTTCGCCGCCCTGTACCCGCTCACCCAGCTCTATCAGGTGGAAGAAGACCTCCGGCGGGGCGACCGCACCCTGGCCAGCGCGCTCGGCATTCGCCGGAGCCTCACGGTCGCGCTGGGCGCGGCCGCGCTGGCATTCGCGATGTTCGCCGCGGCCGGGCTTCGGGCGGGCTGGCGCATGGGTCCAGCGGACCGCTGGCGGTGGGGGGCGCTCGCACTCGCCGTCGTCACCTGGGGCGCGGTGCTGGTGCCCTGGCGTGCGCGCTGGTCGACCCTGGACCCGGCCGATCACCAGCGCGGCATGTACCGGGCGCTCGGTGCGTGGGCCGTGACCGATGTGGTCGCCGTCCTGGCCTGGGGCAGCTGAACCCTCGGGCTGAGCTCTTCGGCTGAGCCCTTGGCTCCTCGGTGAGCGGCTACGTATACTTCGCCGAACCATCATTCACCCCCGGGAGACGGCATGCATTCGGCGATGGAGCTGCACGCGGATCACGACCTGACCGACATCCCTTCGATCGTGCGCGGCGCGGTCAAACTGGGACTGTTCGAATCCGTGATCGTGCTGCTGGTCTCGCTGGTGTCCCGGCTGCTCATGAACGGCGTGCTGCAGACAGTCCTCACCGGCGCCATCGTGCTGGTCGGGCTCGCGGGAGTAATCCTGCTGCCGGGGCTCTGGACTCGGCCGCGGACCATCGAGGGCATTGCCGGCGCGGCCGGCATCGGCCTGGGCGCGGCCATCGTGTTTCTGCTGGTGGACGTCACCCTGCTTCAGAACATCGGCACCTACGGTCACCGCTGGTGGGACATCGGTGGGGGAGCCAACTGGTGGTACCATCCGGTGTGGTGGATGGCGGGCACCTTCCTGCCCTGGATGGGGGCCTGGACCCTCGCCAACCAGCTGACCAGAGGTGCCGCCGTCTCTCCTCTCGGCGCATTCGGTCTCGTCATCGTGTGCAGCGTCGTGCTCGCGATCGTGGCGGTGCTGGCCCATTTCCCCGGCGCGGGCTGGGGCGTGGGCACGTTCGGCATCGCCTTCCTGCCTGGGGTCGCCCTGGCCACCGCGATCTCGGGGCTGGGCGCTCGACGAGCCTGATCGGTGCGCTGGCTCCGGCTGGTTTTCCGGATCTTCGGATGGCTGCTCACGCCGTTTCTGGCGTGGGCAGCTTCGTTTTTCGGCGCGGTCGCGGGCGCGCTCATCGCGATGCGGATCGAGGACCCGGTGGATGGCCTTGCGGTGACCGCCGTGTGCGGAGCCGCCACCGGGTTCGCCACCATTCTGTTCTGGCTTCACTACCTGCGGCAGAGCCCCGAGGCACGCGAAGTGCTCGCCGTGACCGAGGACGGCACGCCGGACACCGTCAGCATGGGCCTGCCAACCGTCGGCGGAACGGCCGAATGAGGAGCCGCGCGATGGTCGGCGCAGCCGTCCTAGGCAGCCTCGCCTGCGGCAAGCCGCCGGCTCCGCCGTCCAGCTCCGGGGCGGCGGAGCGGGCGCCGCCCGCCGATTCACTGGTCGCTACGGGACCGGGTGGCGCGGAGATCTGGTTCACCCTGGCCCGTACGGACAGCGGCGAAACCGGTCGATGCACAGCCCGTGCGGTCGAGATCCGCCGCGACGGCACCCGCAGGCCGGTTCCGCTGCTCTACACGGCATGGACACCCGAGATCGTGAACGACACCACGTTTCGCGCCAGGCTGGCGGACCACTGTCGTCCCGGAGACGCCTACCTGGTCGATTTCCGGACCGGCCGTCCAACGCGGGAGCATCGATGACATCTGGAGCGATGACATCTCGAGCATTGGGAGCGTCGCTCGTCGTGCTGCTCGTGCTCCCGAGCATAGGGCTCGCGCAGCAGGGGTTCGAAGGCCGAGTGGGCCGGTTCTATGAGGAAGATGGGTGGACCGTCTACCGCCTGGGCGTGAACCGCCCCCTGGCCGGCCCCATCGGGACCACGTTCCACGGCGACTATTTCCGTCGCGTGCGGAACGAGGCCGGCGCGCTCGGTGGCGTGGGTCTCGACCTCACCGCGTTTCAGGGCGGAGGCGGGCCTTACCTCGTCGCGGGTATCGGGGCGGGCCTGGGCTCCGCCCATTCGATGTCGTTCTCGAGCACCTGGAGCTCGTGGTCGGCCGGCGTGGGATACGAGCTGATGCCGGCCTCGTTCTTCTCGATCGGTGCTGAGGGCCGCTGGCGGGAGATCTCACTCGATCGGCGGAAGGGCTTCGAATTCGCCGCGGGGCTCTCGATCAACCTGGGCGGCGGGCGGAAGGCGCCCGCGCCGCGGGCTCCGCGGACAACGAGCGCGCGCTCGAACGACGACGACCTGCCCACCGTCACCACCACGCTGCCCGCCACGCCGCGAGTCGGGCGCGGGGCCCGCGTGGCGGATTCGGTGATCGCCACGGCCACCGATGTCATGGGCCGCCCGTATCGCTACGGCGGAACCGGCGCGGACGGGGGCGGCTTCGACTGCTCGGGACTCATTCAGTATGCCTACGCCCAGCATGGCATCACACTGCCGCGTACCAGCGCCGAGCAGTCGCGCGAGGGCAGAGCAGTCGACAAGAACCCGACCAAACTCCTTCCGGGCGACCTGCTCACCTTCTCGAACCGAGGCGGCCCCGTCACCCACGTGGGGCTGTACGTCGGCGACGGGCGGTTCATCCACAGCGCCACCCGCGGCGTGCAGATCAGCGTGCTCAGCGCGGACGACCCTTACGGGCGCTGGTGGTGGAAGCGGTGGGTGGGGGTGAGGCGGATAGTCGAGTAGGACGGAAGGACGGAAGGACGGAAGGACGGAAGGACGGAAGGACGGAAGGACGGAAGGACGGAAGGACATGACAGGTGTG
>DATEJD010000417.1:0-7279 GCA_035278325.1 Gemmatimonadales bacterium
GCACGTTGGGCTCGATGATCGCCACGCCGAGCTCGGCGAGGAAGTAGGTCTGGCGCCCCTGGAACCCGGGCAGCGCCTGGCTCTCCGGCCCGCCATGGATGTCCACGATGACCGGCCGCTTGCCGGTGAACTTCGCCGGCGGCCGGTAATAGAAGCCGGTGATCTCGCGTCCGTCGAAGCTGGTCCAACGGATGAGCTCGGGCTCGGGCAGCGTCGAGGTGTCGAGGCCGCCGGTCTCGCTCTCGGTCCAGCGGGTGAGGCTCTGGCGGGCGGGATCCAGCACGTACACGTCGCCGGGCGAGCGGATGGTGGAGAGGGTGAAGCCGAGCAGGTTGCGCGTGGGGTGCCAGTGGAGCCCGCCGATGATGCCGAGCGGTACGCCCGGGACCGGCCGGTAGCGGCCCGTCGTCGTGTCGAGCAGGTACAGGGCGAAGCGGCCGTCCTGGTTGACCACGAACGCGATGGTCCGGCCGTCGTGGGAGGGCTCGAAGCTCACTACGTCGTGGGCGATGCGGGGCGTGAGCACGGTGAGGCGCCGGCTGGCCAGGTCGAGCCGGGCCAGACGGAGAAACTCGGAGTCCTGGTCGGTCGTGAGGTAGAGCGAGCGGCCATCGGCGCTGAAGCGGGCGCCGCCGTAGGCCACGGTGTCGGAGGCGCCGAGCGGGACGACCTCGCGGCGGGCACCATCGGGCAGGTCCACCAGCCAAAGACGCGCGCGGTTGACCGACAGCCCCTCGAGCGCGATCAGCCGGCGGTCATCGGGCGACCAGTCGGCGACACCCCAGCCACCGCCCTGGACCTCCAGCACCATCCGGTCGGAGGCGGAGTCGGCCGGGTTCATGACGTAGAGGTCGCGGTCTGCGCCGTTCCGGCGGGTCGAGCCGTACGCGATGCGGTCGCCCGCGTGCGACCAGCGGATGCCGCCGTTCTGCGAGCGGTCGCCGCGGGTAAGCCGCACCGACCGCCTGGTGGCGAAGTCGTAGCGGAAGATCTGCCCGAATTCGTTCCCGCCGACGTCCTTGGTGAACAGGAAGTAGGCCCCGGTCCGCGGCTCGTAGCTCGCGAAGGTGACCGGCTCGTCGAAGAAGGTGAGCTGGCTCCGCGCGCCGAGGGGCATGCTGACCCGATGAATCTGCGGCGTGCTGGCGAATCGGGTGGCGATGAGCATCTCGCGCCGGGTCGGGTGCCAGTCGGCCAGGCCGGCGGAGCGATACTCGGTGTAGGGCCGTACCTGGTCCACGAGGCTGCGCGGAATCGGGGGGATGCCGTCGGGCACCAGGTTTTCGGGGATCGGGACGGTGTCGGACTGCTGGGCGGCGGCCGTGGCGGTGGTCGCGAGCAGGGCGAGGAGGGCTAGCGGGAGTCGGGAAGCCTTCATGCGGGTCATGATCGCCGGTGGACGCTTTCCCTCATCCCGAGCGCTACGGAAAGATCCCGAGCTGCTCATAGCTGAGCGCCACCTTGTCGATCGCCACGATCATCGCTGCCGTGCGCATGTCGACCGCGCCCTTTCGGGACTTCCATTCCTGCCGGATCGGATGATAGGCTCCCATCATCGTCTCCTCGAGCCCGGAGTTGACCAGGTCCTCTTCGCTGGCGCCGTGGGTCACCTTCTCGACTTCGTCGCTGCTGAACTTCCGGCCGGTGACGCCCTCGACCGCCTCGAGCAGCCGGCCGTAGGCGCCCTGCTCGAACCGCTTCTGCATCCGACCGAACCGCACGTGGCCCAGGTTCTTGACCCACTCGAAATAGGAGACGGTGACACCGCCGGCATTGATGTAGGCGTCGGGAATCACCAGGATGCCGCGCTGGGTCAGAATCTCGTCCGCCTCGCTGGTGGTGGGCCCGTTGGCGGCCTCGACCACGACCTTGGCCTTGATCCGGGGGGCGTTCTCCCCGGTGATCTGCCGCTCGAGGGCGGCCGGGATCAGGATGTCGCAGTCGAGCTCGAGGGCGTCCTCCCGGCGAGGGAGGTCGGTCGCGCCGGGGAAGCCGGCGAGCTTGCCGGTGCCACGCCGGTGGGCCATGACCCGCTCGAGGTCGAGTCCGTTCGGATTGGCGATGGCCCCCTCGGCCTCGGCCAGGCCGACCAGGATCGCGCCGCCCTCGCTGAAGTACTTGGCCGCGAAGTAGCCCACGTTGCCGAGCCCCTGGATCACGACCCGCTTGCCCGCGATCCCGGTCGAGAGCCCCAGCGCCTTCATGTCCTCGGCGATGCCGCACACCTCGCGGGTGCCGTAGAACACGCCCCGGCCGGTGGCCTCGGTGCGGCCCCGGATGCCGCCGGCGCTCACCGGCTTGGCCGTGACGCAGCCGAGGGCGTCGAGTTCGCCGGGGCGTAGCTGGGTGTAGGTGTCCGCGATCCACGCCATCTCGCGGCTGCTGGTCCCGACGTCGGGGGCGGGCACGTCGAGCCCGGGCCCCATGAAGTTCTTGCGCACCAGCTCGAAGACGTAGCGCCGGGTGATCCGCTCCAGCTCGCCGACGGAATAGGCCTTGGGGTTGATCCGGATGCCGCCTTTGGCGCCGCCGAACGGCACGTCCACCAGGGCGCATTTGTAGGTCATGAGGGCGGCGAGCGCCTGCACCTCGTCGGCGTCGACCGCGAGGGCGTACCGGATCCCGCCCTTGCACGGCAGCTTGTGGTGGCTGTGCTCGGCGCGCCAGGCGTGGATGACCTCGATGGTGTCGTCGTCCCGCTTGATGGGAAAGCTGGTGTACAGGAGATTCTTGCAGCCTTTGATGTTGGCCAGCAGCGTCGGCGGGTGGTGGGTAAAGCTGGCCGCTCGATCGAAGGCCTGATTGACCTGATTGAGGAAGCTGGTGCCCACGGACATGGGCGTCTCCTGTCACGGGCGGGAGGGGGTCGGTGCGCTGATTCTTAGCCCGGGAGACCCCGTCGCGCCAGGGCGGGTGGCGGAGCGGGACCCGCTCCCCAGAGCGGCCGGAGCGCTTATGTTCTATGGCCTATGCGAAAATCCAACCCCGAACGGCCCTCCGGCTCGCCTGTGCTGCTCCGCCCCATCGCTCTGGTCCTGGCCGCGTCGCTGATCGGCGCCTGTGGCGGGGCGCGCCACGAGTCGGCGGGCGCCCCCACGCCCAAGCCGCCGGCCAACGCCGCCGAGCTCGCCGCCATCGCCAAGGCGCGGGCGGACAGCAACCGGCAGACCTCGACCGCGGCCGATGCGCAGTTCATGACCGGCATGATCGGCCACCACGCGCAGGCCATCGTCATGGCCGGGTGGGCGCCGAGCCACGGGGCCAGCCCGACCATCCAGACCCTGTGCGCCCGGATCATCAACGCCCAGCAGGACGAGATCGCCACCATGCAGCGGTGGCTCGCCGACCGCGGCCTGCCGGTGCCCGCCCCGACCGCGGGTCCGATGAAGATGACCATGAACGGCATGGAGCACGAGATGCTCATGCCGGGCATGCTGACCGAAGACCAGATGCACCAGCTCGACCAGGCGCGCGGCCCCGAGTTCGACCGTCTGTTCCTCACCTTCATGATCCAGCACCACAAGGGCGCCGTGTCGATGGTGAGAGACCTGTTCGCGTCGTACGGCGCCGCGCAGGACGAGACCGTGTTCAAGTTCGCCAACGACGTCAGCGTGGATCAGTCGACCGAGATCGCCCGCATGGAGAAGATGCTCGCCGCGCTCCCGTCTCCCAGCCCCTCGTGATCCGCAAGGAATTCGTCATGGCTCTCGCGTCGCTCCGCTCGGTGTCCCTCCTGCTCGGGCTCGCGGCCCTGGCGGGCTGCGCCCACTCCACCTCGAGCGCCGGCAACATGTCGCCGACGCCCCCGAGCCCGGACCCGCGCATCGGACTCAAGGCGGGGCAGTTCGATGCGGGCGAGGCGACCTGGAATCTCAGGGTGCTGTCGCAGACCCCGCCGCCCAAGGACTTCATCGGCGAGACCAATTCCGACCTCACTTTCACCGGCAAGTACGTCATCCAGGGCAACTACCACGGCTATCAGTTCTGGGACATCTCCAACCCGGCCAAGCCGCGGCTGGAGACCGCCTACGTGTGCCCGGCGTCGCAGAGCGACGTGTCGGTGTACAAGAACCTGCTGTTCGTGTCGGGTGAGGGCCTGTCGGGGCGGCTCGATTGCGGCACCCAAGGTGTGCCGGACACCGTGAGCAAGGAGCGGCTCCGGGGCCTACGCATCTTCGACATCAGCGACATCGCCCACCCGAAGAACGTGGGCAACGTGCAGACCTGCCGCGGCTCGCATACCCATTCGCTGTACGTGAACCCGAAGATTCCCGATACGGTGTACGTGTACATCTCGGGCAGCTCGAGCGTGCGCTCGCCGAGCGAGCTCGCGGGGTGCGTGAGCGCTACGCCGGACATCGATTCCAGCTCGGCGCTGTTCCGGATCGAGGTGATCAGGGTACCGGTGGCCCACCCCGAGCAGGCGGCCATCGTGAGCCACCCGCACATCTTCAACGACCTCGCGGCACCGCCCAAGCACGGGGAGACGAAGGAAGATGTCGCGGCCAAGAAGCAGACCATCGACAGCGCGCGGGCCAAGGGCGCCTTCATCGTCACCATCCGCGGCGAGGACAAGATCCTGAGCCAGGAGGACGCCGACACCCTGCTCGGCATGGCCATGCACGCCCGCGGCGGCAGCGGCACGCCCACCGCCGCCGACAGCGCCATGGTGCGGGAAGCGCTGCCGCACATCATCGAGGCCACCGAGAAGCCGGAGACCCCGACCGGTCCGAGCCAGTGCCACGACATCACGCTGTACCCGGCCATCGGTCTGGCGGGCGGCGCGTGCGGTGGATACGGCCTGCTGCTCGACATCAGCGACCCGGTGAACCCGAAGCGGATCTACGCCGTGTCGGACTCCAACTTCTCCTACTGGCACTCGGCGACGTTCAACAACGACGGCACCAAGCTGCTGTTCTCGGACGAGTGGGGCGGAGGCGGCCAGCCCAAGTGCCGGGCCACCGACCCCAAGGAGTGGGGCGCGGACGCGATCTTCACCCTGGCCGACCGGAAGCTCACCTTCGACAGCTACTACAAGCTGCCGGTGGTGCAGTCGTCCAAGGAGAATTGCGTGGCGCACAACGGCTCGCTGATTCCGATCCCGGGGCGCGACGTGATGGTCCAGTCCTGGTATCAGGGCGGGATCTCGGTATTCGACTGGACCGACGCCAAGCACCCGAAGGAGATCGCCTTCTTCGACCGCGGGCCGATGGACTCCACCCAGATGACCTTCGGTGGCTCCTGGTCGGCGTACTGGTACAACGGCGTCATCGTGAGCTCGGAGACCATGCGCGGCCTCGACATCGCCGAGCTCACGCCGAGCGCGTTCATCTCGCAGAACGAGATCGACGCGGCCAAGACCGTGCACCTCGACTATCTCAACGTGCAGGGGCAGGTGCGGATGGTGTGGCCGGCCAGCTTCTCGCTCGCCCGGGCCTACCTGGACCAGCTCGAGCGGGAGCAGGGGCTCGATGCTGGCCGCATCTCGGCGGCGCGCAAGGCGCTGGCCGCGGCGGAGAAGGAGTCGGGCGCCAAGCAGCAGGAGGCCCTGGCGGCGCTCGCGTCCGAGCTGGAGAGCGAGGCCTCCGCGGCCGGCGATGGCGGCAAGGTGCGGGTCGCGGCCGGCGCGGTGCGCGAGCTGGCGTCGACCAGGACGGCGCTTCGTTGAGCGACGCTTCCCGTTGAACTGATTCCCACGGGGCGCCTGGCCGACGGAATGCAGTGGCTTGGCGCCCCGATTTTCGACTTCACTGATACCAATGGAGCCTGAATGCGTCTCGCTTCGGTGCGGTCTCTCGTGCTCACCCTGAGTGCGGTCGCCGTCGTCGGCTGTGCCCGCTCGACCTCGACCACGAGCAACATGTCGGCCACGCCGCCGAATCCCGATCCGCGGGTGGGGCTCAAGGCGGGCCTGTTCGACGCGCAGGAGGCTACCTGGAACCTCAAGGTGCTGTCCCAGACGCCACCCCCGCGAGACTTCCTGGGCCACACCAACGCCGACCTCGCCTTCAAGGGCAAGTACGCCATCCAGGGCAACTATCACGGCTACCTGTTCTGGGACATCTCCAACCCGGCCAAGCCCCGGCTCGAGAACGCGTATGTGTGCCCGGCGTCGCAGAGCGATGTGTCGGTGTACAAGAACCTGCTGTTCGTCTCGGGTGAGGGCCTGTCGGGACGGCTCGACTGCGGAACGGAGGGTGTGCCCGACACGGTGAGCAACGAGCGGCTCCGGGGCTTACGGATCTTCGACATCAGCGACATCGCCCACCCGAAGAACGTGGGCAACGTGCAGACCTGCCGCGGCTCCCACACCCACTCGGTGCTGGTGGACCCCAAAGACACCGCGAACGTGTACGTCTACATCTCGGGCTCGGCGGGCGTGCGGTCGCCGAGCGAGCTGGCGGGCTGCGCGAACGTCCTGCCGTCCGAGGACTCGAGCTCCGCGCTGTTCCGAATCGAGGTGATCAAGGTGCCGGTGGCGCACCCGGAGCAGGCGGCGATCGTGAGCTCGCCGCGGATCTTCAACGACCTGGCCGCGCCGCCGCAGCACGGGGACACCAGGGAGGATGCCGCCGAGCTCGAGCGCGCGCGGGCGCGGGGCGCCTTCATCGCCACCTTCTACGGCGAGCACGAGATTTTCAGCGACGAGGAAGGCGACACGCTCGTGGCCGAGTCGATGGAGGCCCGTGGCCGCACGGGCAAGCCGACGGCCGAAGACACCGCGGCGGCGCGCGCCATGCTGGAGGCCCACGTCGCCAAGATGCTCGGTCCGGTTCCGGCGAGCGCCGGGCCGACTCAGTGCCACGACATCACGCTCTATCCCGCCATCGGGCTGGCGGGTGGCGCGTGTGAGGGCTACGGGCTGCTGCTCGACATCAGCGATCCGGTGCACCCCAAGCGCCTCTATGCGGTGTCCGACTCCAACTTCTCGTATTGGCACTCGGCGACGTTCAACAACGACGGCACCAAACTCCTGTTCTCGGACGAGTGGGGCGGCGGTGGACAGCCCAAGTGCCGGGCGAGCGATCCCAAGGAGTGGGGCGCCGACGCGATCTTCACGCTGGCCGACCAGAAGCTCACCTTCGGCAGCTACTACAAGATGCCGGCGCCGCAGACGCCGCAGGAGAACTGCGTCGCCCACAACGGCTCGCTCATCCCGATTCCGGGGCGCGACGTGATGGTGCAGGCGTGGTACCAGGGCGGGATCTCGGTGTTCGACTGGACCGACGCCACGCACCCGAAGGAGATCGCCTTCTTCGATCGGGGGCCGGTCGATTCC
>DATEJD010000418.1:0-12030 GCA_035278325.1 Gemmatimonadales bacterium
GATAGGGCGATAGGGCGATAGGGCGATAGGGCGATAGGGCGATAGGGCGATAGGGCGATAGGGCGATAGGGCGAAGCGAGCAGGTGTGCCTCATCCCGTGGGAGCGCAAGCCACCAAGGGACCTTGCCGGCGGGCAAGATCCCTCGCTTCGCTCGGGAGGACAGGCGGCAGCTTCGCGACCTCCTATCGCCCTATCGCCCTATCGTCCTATCGACTCCATCCGACCGTCGCCTCACCTCGTCGCATACACCCCCACGCTCAAACTCCTCGGCGCCCCCGGCACCCGTTCCTGCACGTCCGGATAGACCTTCTGGAACAGATTGCTGACCTTGGCCTGCAGCACCGCCCCGAACAGCCGATAGGCCAGCCGGAGGTCCACGGTGGTGATGTCGCCGCGCGGGTCGAGCGGATAGGCCAGGACCTGGTCCACTCGGCTCCGCCACCGCAGGTCCACCCCCACGAGGCCGCGGAGCAGGTCCAGGGTTCCGGTCACGTTCTGTTTCGAGCGATAGGGAAGCGGCTGGTCCAGGTCGAGATCCTTCGAGTCGAGATAGAGCCAGGACGCCTCGAGGTCGACGATTTCGGGCACCAGGCTCGAACGCACGTCGAGGTCGAGCCCCCGGACCCGCGCCCGGCTCACGTTCCGGAACTGGAACACGAACAGCTGGCCTGGCGCCGAGGAGGGGCCGATGAGATCGCGGTACTCGGTCCAGAAGACGGTGGCGTCGGTGCGGAGCCAGTGGAGCGGCTGGGCGGAGGTGCCGAGCTCGCTGGCCCAGGCGTGCTCCCCGTGGAGCGCGGGATTAGGGATCACCCGGAAGCCGAACTGGACCGAGGAGACGAACTGCTCGATCGCGCTGGCCGCGCGATACCCGCGGGCCAGGGAGCCCCGGAGCGCGAGTCGCTCGCTCGCGCGCCACACGAGCGCGAGCTTGGGATTGAGCGACGCTTCCGACGCGCCTTCGCTCGTGTCGTGGTAGTCCAGCCTCGCGCCGAGCGTCCCGGTGACACCGTGCCCGAGTCCGATCTCGTCCTGCGCGAAGGCGGCGCCGTCCCACAGCCAGGGTGTGCCCAGGAAGTTGGAGCTCACCCTGGTGCCGGCGCCGTCGACTCCCAGGATGATGGACTGGCCGTTCCCCGGATAGAGCGAGAGCTGCGCGCTGGCCCCGCCCCGCGTGGCGCGATGATAGTCCTGGTTCTCGACGAAGTAGTTCTGGTTCGAGTTGTAGTTGAGATACGGGCTCACCTGAAGCACCGTGTGAGCGTGGGCCAGCGGGGTCGCGGTCGCGCCGGCCAGGAAGAAGCGGTACACGCTGCGGTCGCCGAGTGACGGGGGCGTCACCTCGAACGGGTGGTCGTCCGACCGCCAGGCGAGGAAATCGCCCGAGTCATTTCGCGACCACATTGCGTACCCGTCCCACGGATGCCGGCTCCCCGCCTGTGACATCACCTTGGCACGGAGGAACCAGCGCTCGTACTGGCCGTTCTGCTCGAAGCCGTCGGACGTTTCGCGCGCGAACGCCAGCCGCGCGCCGACCGGACCCACCGGTCGCGAGTGCTGCAGCATGATGCCCTCGGTGGTGAGCGTGCGGTCGGTGAAGTCGAACCGATTCGGCAGATCGTACACTCCGATGTGGGTCCGCGCCACCGTCGCGCCGTGATCCTCGATCGGCGTGGTCACCAGGTTGACCACGCCACCGAGCGCGTTGCTGCCGTAGAGCGCGGACGCGGCACCCTTCACGACCTCGATTTGGTCGAGGTCGAGCAGCGGCAGCGCCTCCCAGATGAGCTCGCCGCCATCGCCGCTCAACGCCGGGTGCCCGTCGACCAGCATGAGGACCCGGCTCCCGAGGCCGCCCGCCGAACCGGTGGACCCGCGGATGTCCATCTGGCCCGACCCGTTGAACGTGACGCCCGGCACGAAGGCGAGCGCACCGTCCACCGTCTGGACGTTGCGCGCGATGACCTCGTCGCCGCGGAGCACGGCGACGCTCGCTGGGGCATCCTCCGCCCGCTCGGGCTCGCGGCTCGCGGTGACTACAATGCCGGGAAGGTTCACCGAGACCGCGTGCATGGACACGACTACCCGCGTGGTGTCGCCCGCGGCGACGCCGATCTCGGGCAGCGTATCGGGCGCGTAGCCGACCAGGCTCGTGTAGAGGCGATATCGTCCCGGGGCGAGCCCGCCGATCACGAACCGCCCGTCCGCAGTGGTCGTGATCGCGGTGAGCGAGGTGGGCTGGAGCAGGATGCGGGCGCCCTCGAGCGCGGCGCCGGTGACGGCGTTGCGTACCTCGCCGACGAGCGCGCCCGGCTCCTGTGCACCGGCCGCGCCCACCGCGCCGACCTGCAGCAGCACGGCCAGCGCCAGGCCGCCGGAACGGCGCATCGGCTACTGCTTCTGCCAGACGGTGATGGTGCGGACTCCGCTGGCCGTCACGTCGACCGTCAGGACGCCGGTCGCGGTGACATACGTGAAGGTCCCGGTGGACTGCACGCCCGGATTGGTGGTGGAGATCTGGGTCCAGTTATTGCCCGAGATGCTGTAGGTGCCTTCATCCTGGACCTCCCCCTGTCCCTGCACGTCGATGGTGACATTGTAGGTCGTGCCGGTGAGTACCAGCGTACCGGTCGCGTTGGGCGGGGTGAGCACGGGGTTCGGCGGGTTCTGTGCCGAGGTCAGACTGTACGTTCCCGCTGGTGGCGGCGGGTTGGACGGGCCGGTGTTGTCGCTGCCGCATCCGGCCAGCAGTCCGACGATGAAGCCGAGGGCGATCAGGTGCAGGGAGCCGAGACGCGCGAGCCGCATAGGGTCCTCGTGGTGGGCGGGCAGCCAACGTTATGGTGCGTCGGAAGTCCTCGCCAGCACCTGGACGGCCCACTGAGGCGAGGCCAAAATGTCCTCCGCTTTCCTCGCTGGCGACCGGCCCACCATCACGTCACTTCGACGCCGTGGTGCTGGGCGGCGGCACCGCCTCGGAGTTGCCGTCCGCAGCCGGTCATAGGATTTTCGGACCATGTCCACGACCATCGCGCGCCTGCCGCTGCTCCTGCTCCTAGCCACCGCCCCCGGCGGCGGCCGATCGCCCGCGCCGCCCGATCCAGCCTTGTCGCCCGGGGCGGACTCTCTTCTGGTGCTCCGCGGCGGTGCGCGATTCGACCCGCGAACCGGCACGGTGCAGCCCAACGGCGCCATCGTGGTCCGGAACGGCAGGGTGGTAGCGGTCCAGTCGCCGAACTCCGTCGGACAGCTTCCGAGCAACGCGCGGGTGGTCGACCTCGAGGGCCGGACCGTTCTGCCCGGCCTCATCGACGCCCACGTCCACCTGACCCTGGCCGGCGATCCCGACTCGAACGCGCTGGCCACGCTCCGCGCCGGCTTCACCACGGTCGTGGATCTCGGCTCCGCCGACGGCGCCGGGGCGCGGCTGCGCGACGCGATCGCGCAGGGCCACGTCGCCGGACCTCGCGTGATCGCGGCCGGCTCATGGATTGGCGCGAAGGGCGGTGTGTGCGAGTTCGGCGGCGCGACGGTGAACGGCGCCGCGGAGGCGGCAGCACGCACCCGTTCGGATCTCGCCGCCGGCGCCGACCTCATCAAGGTGTGCGTCACCGGCTGGCCCAAGGACGCCGTCGCGTTTCCCGACTCCGTAGAGCTCGCGGCCGGTCCGCTCGACGCCGTGATGAAGGAGGCGAGCGCCGCTCGCCGCATGGTGTTCGCGCACGCCATCGGCCAGGCCGGGGCGCTGCTGGCGGCCTCGCACGGCGTCACGGCGCTGGCGCACACCCCCGTCGTCGATTCGACCGCCGCGGCGGCGCTTCGACGCTCAAGGATACAGGTGATCTCTACGCTGGCTTCGCTCGGTCCCCGGCCGGGTGGAGCGGAAGTGGTGGCCTCGTTCCGCCGTCTGCGCGCGGCGGGCGTGCCCATCGTGCTCGGCACTGACGCGGGTGTGCTGCCTCACGGGCAGAACGGGCGGGAGCTCATCGCTCTCACGGACGCAGGCCTGACGCCGGCCGAGGCGCTCCGAGCCGCGATGGTCGACGCGGCGCGGCTCATCGGCCGAAGCGAGCTGGGTGAGATCAAGGTGGGCGCCGCTGGTGACTTCGTGGTGGTGAACGGAGACCCGCTGCGCGACATCACGATCGTCCAGCGGCCCGAGCTGGTCGTTCACGGCGGGCGGATCGTCCAGTAGCCCCGCGCCGCAGTGGCGATTCGGGCCTGGACCACCCATCTTGCGCCAGACACCCGCTACTCACGTCCGGACTCAGGGAGCTTCACCATGTGCCGCAACATTCGACCGCTTTACCACTTCGAGCCGCCGGTCACGACGGAGGAAGTCCACGCGGCCTCGCTCCAGTTCGTCCGCAAGGTGAGCGGCTTCACCAAGCCGTCGCTCGCCAACCAGCCGGCTTTCGATCAGGCGGTCGCCGAGGTGTCCGAGGCAGTACATCGGCTGCTCGGCGCGCTGGTGACCTCGGCCCCGCCCAAGAACCGCGACGCGGAGGCCGCCAAGGCGCGCGCCCGCGCGGCGCGCCGGTACGGGTGAAACAGTGCGATGATCCGCCTTCCGAAAGCCCTGCGGCCCACCTGCTTCGCCCCACGGCAGGGCCTGGGTGATCGCAATCACACCTGCTCCCGGAACCCAGCCCTAGGATAGGACCTCCACGAGGAGGTCGTATGCGTACAGATCCGGCGCGCCCTGCGCGCCTCGCCCTGATAGGCGCCGCCTGGCTGGCTGTCCTGGCAGCCGGCGCCTGTAAGGGCCGAACCAACACCATGGACACGGGGCGTGTTGGGAACCCGCCACCCGCCGATACCGGCGCCACGGGGATGGCGGCCCCGGCCGACACCGCGGCCGCAGCGAAGGCACCGCTCTCCGACGCCAACATCGTGTTCTTGCTCGACGAAGCCAATAAAGCCGACAGCTCCGCCGGCGCGTTCGCGCTGGGGAAGGCGTCCGATAAGGGCGTGAAAGATTTCGCGAAGATGATGATGGGAGAGCACCACGCGCTGCGGGTCGAGGGACTGGCCCTGGCCAAGAAGCTCAAGCTGACGCCCGAGGCGCCGGCCGAGGATCCGGTGAAGACCGCGGGGTCATCCGAAATGGCAGCCCTGCAGTCGGCCGGCAGCGGAGCGGCGTTCGATAAGGCCTACATCGATCAGGAAGTCACCATCCACAAAGCGGTGATCGATCTGGCTCAGAAGTCCTATGACCAGACCCAGAACGCCGAGCTCAAAGCCTTGATCGAGAAGGCCAAGCCGGTCCTCCAGAAGCACCTGGACCGCGCGGAGGCGCTGCAGAAGCAGCTGGGCAAGACGACTACCTGACGCTTGCGTGCCACCGGGCGATTCCGCTCGGCGGCGGTAATCCGAGAGGTGAAACGGCGCGGTCGAGGCTGACAGCTCGGCCGCGCCGTTCGCGTCCACCATCGCAGGTCGGCTCGGCGTGTCCGGACGCTGCAGGCATCGTTCCGTGGCGTGGACACGCCCCCTGGCGGTACTATCCTTGCGGTACATCCCTGGCGGTATCTCGACCTCTCCGCCCGCAAGGCACCATGCCTCTCTCCTTCAGGGTCGTACGAACGCCCGGTCCGGCCGCGTACGCGGTGGAAGTCGCGGCGCTCGCGGTGGTGTACTACGGCGCCGCGCGCCTCGGGCTCCGCTACGCCTCCATCGGGCAGAGCATCTCGCTGGTATGGCCGCCGACGGGGCTCGCGCTCGCGGCGCTCGTAGTGCTCGGCCGGCGAGCGTGGCCTGGCATCGCGATCGGGGCGTTCCTGGCCAACGCGGGGACGTCGATTCCTCTCGGGGTAGCCGGCGCCATCGCGGCGGGGAATACGCTCGAGGCACTCATCGCCGCAACGCTGCTCACGCGCGTGGCGGGCGACCGGCCACGGCTCGACGCGATGGCAACCGTGCGCACCCTCATCCTCGTGGCGGCGCCGGCAGGCGCGCTGGTGAGCGCGCTCATCGGCGTCACCTCGCTGGTCGTGGGTGGCACGCTCGCCCCAGCGGCATGGCCCACCGCGGGGGCGGTCTGGTGGATCGGCGACGTGCTCGGCGCGCTGCTGGTGGCGCCGCTCATCATCGCCTGGTTCACCGAGCCGGCGCCGAGCCGGGCCGTCCGGGGAACCCTCGAAGTCGCCCTCCTCTGCCTGGGCACCGCCCTGGCCGCGGAGCTCGGCCTGGGGCACCTGCTGCCGGTGCCCGCCCTGCTCCGCCGGCTCGACTATCTCTACCTGCTGTTTCCCTTCGTCATTTGGGCCGCGCTCCGGTTCGGGAGCCGCGGCGCTTCGCTCATGACCTTCGTCATCGCGGTGGTCGCCGTGTGGCGAACCGTCGCGGGCGGCGGCCCGTTCAACACCGCCAGCGGTGGTGGGACGCTCTTCGCTGTCGGATGTTACCTGGGCATCGTGGCGGTGACCGGACTGCTGCTCGCCGCCGCGGTGACCCACGAGCGGGAGACGGCCACCGCGGCGCTCCGACGGCGGGACGAACAGCTGAGCGTCGCGCTCGACGCGGCCCGCATGGGCGTATGGTTCTGGAGCGCCACCGAGAACCGGCTCACGTGGGACGATACGCTCCGACGCATGTATGGGCTCGCCGCGGGCGAGGAGGTGGCCGGCTACCAGGACTTCCTCTCACGGGTCCACCCCGAGGACCGCGAGCTGGTGGACAGCTCGGTCCGGCGCGCGCTCGCCGAACGTGGCCGGCTGGATTACGAGTTCCGCATCGTGCTCCCCGATGGCCGGGTGCGCTGGATCGCCGACCTCGGCAGCGTGGTGACCGACGACAGCGGGAACCCGTCGGGCATGACCGGCACCTGCCAGGACGTGACCGACCGGCGCACGGCCGAGGAGCAGCTCCGCCTCGCGCATAAGATGGAGTCGGTGGGGCGCCTCGCGGGCGGCGTGGCGCACGAGACGAACAACCAGATGAGCGTGGTGATGAGCGCGGCCGACTTCATTCTCGCCCGGCCCGACCTGCCGCCCGCCGTGCGCGCGGACGCCGAGTACATCCGCCGTGCCGCCGAGCGGACCGCGGCCGTGACCACGCAGCTCCTGGCGTTCAGCCGGCGCCAGGTACTGCGTCCCCAGGTCATCAACCTGAACGACGTGCTCGAGCGGTTTCGGCCGGTGCTGCAGCGAACGCTCGGCGAGGACTGCCAGGTCACGCTGCTGCTCGATCCCGGCCTCGGATCCGTGAAGGCCGATCCCGGTCAGCTGGAACAGGTGCTGCTCAACCTGACCATCAATGCCCGCGACGCCATGCCCAGGGGTGGCCGGCTCTCGGTCGAGACAGCCACAGTGGAGCTGAGCGCGGGCTCGATGCTCACGACCCACAGCGCGCGAATGCGGCCCGGCCGGTACGTGCAGCTCGCGGTGAGCGACAGCGGCCACGGGATGGACAAGGCGACCCTGGCCCATGCGTTCGAGCCGTTCTTCACCACCAAGGGCGTCGGCCAGGGTACGGGCCTGGGTCTCGCCACCGTGTACGGGATCGTCAAGCAGTCCGACGGCTACGTCTGGGCGTACAGCGAGCCGGGGCAAGGCACCACGATCAAGGTTTACCTGCCGACGACTCTGGCCGCGCCGGAGCCGGCGGCGGACGTCGAGCCGACCCACGCCGCTGGCCACGGCGAGCTGGTGCTGGTGGTGGAGGACGAGGAGCAGGTGCGCACCGTCGCCGCGCGAGCGCTGACGGACGCCGGCTACCGGGTGCTGGTGGCGGCAAGCGGCGAGCGCGCCCTCGAGATGGTGCGGCAGAACGGCAACCGGCCGGCGCTCGCGCTGGTGGACGTCGTCATGCCGGGACTCAGCGGCTCGGAGCTGGCACAGGAGCTGGCTCGACTCGCGCCGGGCACGCGCGTGCTGTTCACCTCGGGATACACCGATGGCGAGATCCTGCGCCGCGGGCTGCTGGAGCCCGGGGCGGCCTTCCTGGCGAAGCCGTTCTCACCCGAGGCGCTGGTCCGCGCGGTCCATGCGAGCCTGGCCCAGGTGCCGTGACAACTTGACCGTGCGGATGGCGGTGGCAGCGTCGTCCCCCGTTCGTTAAGCTGCATCAGCACACGATCGGGACCGGAGGACGCATGCGCATGCTGTTGCTCGTTCCACTCGCGGCCGCGGCGGTCGGCGCGGCCGGCTGCCGCTCGCCATCCAATGAACCGCAGGCGACGGCCTTCCAGGTGCCGCAACGCGACCTGACCCTGGAACAGACCGATGCGCCGCAGGTCGACGTCGCGTCGCCAGTGGAGCTGGGTCGCGCCCTCCCGACGGAGCGCCATGGACTGACCCGCACACACAGGGCTCGCCGCACCACGCGACCGGCGGCTCCATCACCAGCTGACCAGCCCGCCACGGCCGTGCTATCGGTTTCGACGCCGGCAAGCAGCGCCGCGTCGGCCCCGGTGAGCCCGGCGTCATACGATCCACCCGATCCCAACGCCCTGGCCCCAGGACAGACGGTCACGGTGCTGCCCGCAAGCAGCGGATCCGCGATGCCACCATCGTCCAGCGACGCGGGGCCACCCGACGCCCAACGCGGAGCGTCGCGCGGCGTCACGATCCGTGGCGGCGGGCACGGAGGGAGCTGCGGCGGCCGTGACGGCCATCGCGGTGGTGGCGATCCAGCCCTACGCTAGTCGGTTGCTCGCCGTACCTCGGGAAATTCCTGGTTGACAGCAACTGCGGGCTTTCTTACACATGAGATGCACCCCCGCGGGAGAGGAGGACCGTTCGGCGCTCGCCCAGTCCCGGGTACCCGACGAAGCGAACGTCGCCTATGAACCGATCCATCCACGCATCCTGCGCAGTTCCCAATCAGCAATAAAGTTCGCTCGGCGGTGAGCGATTGGCCGCCGACCTTATCGAAGCGGCACGACCGCCGCTCGCCAGTCGGCGCCGGGGACCTCGAAGGCAGTGGTCCCCGGCAGCGTGTATGTACCCCGCCCGTATAGAGCGCGAGGGAGCCTGCAGCCCTACTGCGCCACCAGCTCCGACAGTCCCGCCGTCCTGAGCAGCCGGGCGTAGCGCGGATCCACCGCCAGGCCGTGATGATCGTAGGGCAGGTCCATGAGCACCCGACGGAGCCGGCCCGGGCGCCGGTGGTAGGCGCGCTCCACCCAGTCCATGGCCTCGCGCCACTCGCCCAACTCGGCCAACACGATGATGATGCGGTCGGCGAGCTGACGACTGGTGTTGGGATCGGTGAACGGGTCCTCGCGCGCGGCCCGGTCCAGGAGCGAGGTCACCTCGGCCCGGAGATCATGCTCCCGCGCGGCGAGCCAGCCCTCCCGTTCGGTGCGCTCCGCCAGCGCCGCCGCGCGCGCGGTCTCCCCCCGGAGCCCCAGCAGCGCCGATCGGGCGTCGAGCGCCTCCTCGTGCCGCCCCGCACGGTGGCAGCTCATCTCCAGCCGCTCGAGCGCGGCTTCGTACCGCGGCTGGAGGCGGAGCGCGTGCCGCAGCGAGCCGACCGCCTCCTCATAGCGGCCCAGCGCCATCAGCACGTCGGCCTCGCCCACCCGCATGAAGGCGGCGTTCGGCGCGAGCCGCACCGCCGCCCGCATCTCCCCCAGCGCCTCCTCCTTTCGCCCGGCGATCTTGAGCCAGGAACCGTAGTAGCGATGGGCATCGGCGATATCCGGCGACAGCTCGGCGCCGCGCCGGAGCTCCTCGCCGGCCAGGTCGAACTCGTCCATCCAGTACAGCAGGTTGACGCCGAGGCCACTGTGCACCAGCCCGACGTTGTCGTCCAGCGCGAGCGCCTGGTGCCTGAGCTGCTGCGACCGGGCGAACGATTCCTCGTGATCGGCGAAGCCGCGCACGCCGGCCACGTGAATGAGATCGGCCAGAGTGTTGAGCAGGAGGGCGTTGGTGGGCACCTGCTGCATCGCGCGCTCGAGGTAGGCGCGGGCCATGCTGTACTTCTCGCGCGCCGCCTGGCCGCCCTGCACGGCGCTCGAGAACAGCTGGCGGGCTTTGCGGTGCAGCTCGGCGACATCCGGCGGCAGGCCGGCGATTTCCTCGGTGGTCCGCGTGGGGCGCGCCGGGACGGTGCTCCGCGCGCTCGCGCCCGAGATGGAGCCCTCGATCCCCCGGATCTCCTCCAGCAGGGCGGCCGCGTTGGCCGGCCGGTCATCCGGGTGCTTGGCCATGAGGCGGGCAATCAGCGCGTCCAGCAGCACCGGCGTGTCGGGCCGGCTGTCGCGAACGGCCGGTATCGGCCGAGTGATGTGCGCCGCCAGCAGCGCGAGCGGGGTTTCGGCCAGGTAGGGCGGCCGCCCGGCGAGTAGCTCATAGGCCACGCATCCGAGGCCGTACAGATCCGACCGCCCGT
Source organism: Gemmatimonadales bacterium (assembly GCA_035278325.1). Lineage (GTDB taxonomy): Bacteria > Gemmatimonadota > Gemmatimonadetes > Gemmatimonadales > GWC2-71-9 > CAVVWJ01. The sequence continues at coordinate 10,343 of DATEJD010000418.1, forward strand.
CGACCACGCCACTCCCGTCCGCCTGCTCGGGGCTCACATAGGCGGGGCTCCCCACGACCAGACCGGCCTGGGTCATCCGGCCTGCCTCCGGTCCCCCGGTCCAGAGCGCCACGCCGAAATCCGAGAGGAGCGCGCGGCCCCGATACCAGAAGATGTTCTCCGGCTTGACGTCGCGGTGGACCGACCCCATCGCGTGCGCGTACCCCAGCGCCTCGGCAATGTCGGTCAGGATCCGGAACACTTCCTCGATCGCCAGGGTCCCCTCGCGCCGGAGCCGGACCCGGAGCGGCTCGCCTTCGATATAGGGCATCACGTAGTACAGGAAGGCGGTCGGCCGCTGGCCGGCGCCCGGCGGCGTGTTCCCGCCGGCGGCCAGGAAGGCGGGGTCCACCACCGCCTCGCCCGAATCGAACAGCGGGATGATGTTGGGATGGACCAGGCGCGCCGTCAGCCGGATCTCGCGCGCGAAGCGCTCGGCGCCCAGCAGCGAGGCGACCTCCGCGTTCAGGACCTTGATCGCGACGTCGCGCCCGAGCATGGTGTCGTGGGCAAGGTACACCGTACCCATGCCCCCCCGGCCCAGCTCGCGCGCCACGCGAAACCGGCCCGCCAGCGCGGCGAGGAGGGTCCGGTCGGGCATCGGGGCGGTGGTCGTCATCCTTCTTCCTTAAAGGTGACTGCCGAAGCCGTCAAGTCCGGCATGGGACCGCTTTCGTGCCTCGCCGTGCTTGATCAGATTGGAGGACCGAGCTTGGCCTTCAGGAGAGTCCTAATGCATACCCAGGACGTCACCCCTCGCGCTCCCATCCGGAAGCCACGCGAAGACGAGATCGATGCCCATGGCGTGACCCACCAGGGCAAGGTGCGGAAGGACAATCAGGATCACTTCCTGCTCTGCTCACTCCGGAAACAGCTGGTGGTGCGCCTGTCCAGCATTCCCGAAGCGGAGGGCCTCTCCACCGAGACCGAGCGGCTGGCGTCCCTGGCGATGGTGGCGGACGGCGTAGGCGGCGCGGCCCGGGGCGAGACGGCAAGCCGCCTGGCGCTCCAGGCGGTCACTCGCTACGTCACACGCGCCATGCAGTGCTACTACAGCTCGCTGCCGGCCGAGGACGAGGACCTGAGCGGCGCGCTGGAGGAAGGCGCCCGCCAATGTCATGCGGAGTTGCTTCGGCGGGGCGAGCAGGACATGGATGTGCGCGGCATGGCCACCACGCTCACGCTCTACCTCGGCGTCTGGCCGCGCGGGTACCTGCTCCAGGTGGGCGACAGCCGCTGCTACCTGCTCAGGGACGGTGAGCTCACCCAGATTACCCGTGATCAGACCATGGCGCAGGAGATGGTGGACCTTGGCGTGATGAAGGCGGAGGACGCGGCCGGGACCAGGCTGGCCCACACCCTCACGAGCTCGATCGGCGGAAGCGAGAGTCACCCCAAGGTCACCCGGTTCGACATGAACTGGGGCCATGTGCTGCTGCTCTGCAGCGACGGGCTCACACGGCACGTCTCCGACAGCCGGATCAAAGACGTGCTCCGCTCGATGACCTCCGCGAGACAGGCCTGCGAAACGCTGCTGAAGGACGCGCTGGACGGCGGCGGCACGGACAACGTGACGGTGGTGGTGGGGAGGGCGGTGAGGAAGGATAACGACAGGCGGTAGGGCGGTAGGAGGAGTCACCCTGAGCGTA
>DATEJD010000419.1:0-11102 GCA_035278325.1 Gemmatimonadales bacterium
ACCGCGGCGCTCGGGATGAGGCCGACGCCAATCCGTGCGCTCCCGCCATTGCGCTCCCACCATTGCGCTCCCACCATTGCGCTCCCGCCACTCCCCGGGCGATGCTTCCCGCCCACCTCCCTCCGGACCAACGTGTGACCGAACCAGCCCGCCGCCTGGAACCCGCTGAGCCGCCCCCCATCCCCGCGGGCGCGGAGTCGGTGAGCTTCTGGACCATCGTGAGGGAGTCGGTCCGCGGCGAAGTCCATCACGACTTCACCGAGGGACCGATCGGCCGGGCGATCCTGCTGCTGGCCGTGCCTATGGTGCTCGAGGTCGTCCTCGAGAGCATCTTCGCGGTGGCCGACATCTTCTGGGTCTCGCACCTGGGCCCTGACGCGGTGGCCTCGGTCGGCCTCACCGAATCCCTGCTCACCATCGTGTATGCCCTCGCCATGGGCCTCGGTATCGGGGCGACCGCCGTCGTGGCCCGACGTATCGGCGAGAAGGACCCCGAGGGCGCCGCGCGCGCGGCCACCCAGGCACTGCTCCTGGCGCTCGGTGTCTCGGTCGTGCTCGGCGTGAGCGGGGCACTGCTCGCGCCTCGCCTCCTCGCGCTCATGGGGGCCACGCCGTCGGTCATCGCGACCGGGCGGGGGTACGCCACGATCATGCTCGGTGGCGAAGCGGCGATCATCGTGCTCTTCGTGGTGAACGCCATCTTCCGCGGCGCGGGCGACGCGGCGATTGCGATGCGGGTGCTGTGGCTCGCCAACATCATCAACATCGTGCTGGGGCCGCTGCTGATCTTCGGCGTCGGGCCGTTTCCCCAGCTCGGCGTGACCGGCGCCGCCATCGCGACCACGTTCGGCCGGTCGGTCGGCGCCGTGTACGCCGTGATCCGGCTATTCCGCCACGCCAGCCGGGTGCCCGTGGCTCGGCGGCATCTGCGCGTCGACTTCGGGGTCATGCGGCAGATCCTCGAGTTGTCGGGATCCGCCACGCTCCAGAACCTGATCGGCATGGCGAGCTGGATCGGGCTGGTCCGGATCCTGGCCGGCTATGGGAGCGACGCGCTGGCCGGCTACACCATCGCCGTGCGCCTCATCATCTTCGCCCTGCTGCCCTCGTGGGGCCTGAGCAACGCGGCCGCGACCATGGTGGGCCAGAGCCTCGGCGCCGGGAAGCCCGAGCGGGCCGAAGCCTCGGTGTGGCGCGCCGGGCGGTACAACGCCTATTTCCTGACCGCGGTCGGCATCTTCTTCTTCGCCGCGGCGCCGCTGATCCTGCAGGCGTTCACCTCCGATCCGACGGTCAGCGACTACGCCATCCACTGCCTCCGGGTGGTCGCGCTGGGCTACCCGCTGTATGCCTACGGCATGGTGCTCACCCAGTCCTTCAACGGCGCGGGCGACACCTGGACCCCCACGTGGCTCAACCTCGCCTGCTTCTGGATCTTCGAGCTGCCGTTCGCGTGGGCGCTGGCCCACTCCCTCGGCCTGGGTCCGACGGGAGTGTTCTGGGCGATCACGGCGGCGTTCTCGATGCTGGCGCTGGCCAGTGTGGCGGTGTTCCGGCGGGGCAAGTGGAAGACGCGGGAGGTGTGAGGGAGGGCGATAGGACGATAGGACGATAGGGCGATAGGACGGGGAACGGCGTCGCGCGCCACCCTTACCAGCTGCTGCACGTCGTCCCGCGCCACCCCCTATCGTCCTATCGCCCTCCCTCACCCCAGCCAGCTCCGGCTCCGCCAGGCCGGCGTGAGCGCCAGCAGCATGAACGCCCCGGTGAGCGCGAACGCCCCCGGATACCCGAGGTGGACGACCACCGCCCCGAAGCCGCCCGCGCCCAGGCCCATGCCGGCATCGTAGGCCAGATTATACATCGCGCTGGCCATGTCGTAGCCGGCGGCGGTGACCCGGTCGAACATGAGCGTGAGGCTGGCGTTCTGGGCCACCCCGAAGCCGATGCCCAGGAGAACGGCGCCGGTGGCCACGGCGGCCGGCCGGTCGATGAACGCCAGGGTGGCCATGCCGATGGCGCCGAGCACGGTTCCGACGACCAGCAGGCTGGGCTGCCCGTGGCGGGAACCGAAGCGCCCGGCGATCCACCGCGCCGCCATCGCGGCCAGAGTGTTGGAGAGCAGGGCGACCGCCGCGAGACGGCCCGAGCCCCGCGTGGCCAGCGGCAGGAACGTCACCACGATTCCCGTCCCCATTGCCGTGAGCAGAAAGACGAGCGCCGGCCGGAGCAGTCCCGCCGTGCGAAGTCCTTCGAGCACGCCGACCGGACTGCCTGTGCTGCCCGTGCGCCCGGGCAGGGCGGGAATCACCGCGACACAGGCGAGGGAGACCAGCGCAGCGGCCACGAAGACCGGAGCGTAGCCCACCCGCTCCGCCAGCCACACGCCGGCCGGCAGCGCCAGCACCGCGGGCACGCCGGCGACGATTCCCAGCGCACCGAAGGCTTCGCTCCGGCGGGCGGATGGCACCAGGCTCGCGACCAGAGAGGCGCCGGCCACCACCAGGATCGCCAGCCCGATTCCGCGCACCAGGCACACCGCGAGGATCGTCGCGAGCCCGGCGGGCCGGATCAGCGCCAGGGCGGGCGCGCCGAGCAGCACGAGCCCCGCCGCGAGGACCGCCCGGTAGCCGAGCCGCGCCAGCAGGGCCGGCGTGACCAGCTCCGCGGCGACCGTCGCCAGCATGAGGGTGGTGGTCGTGAGGCCGGCGCCCACACGGCCCGCGCCGGCCGCCGTGGCGTACAGCGGCACCACGGCCAGCAGCAGGTAGAAGCTGGTCATCGCGCCGAACGCCGAGACGAAGTAGAGCGTGAGAGCGCGGGTGAGGAGAGGCGCGGTCGGGGCCGTGCCAGAGGCGGTAGGCTCGGTGAGCGTCATGGGATCCAACGTACCCACAGCCTGGAGCCGGGTGCAGTGCTGGCCCCTTCGCTTCGCTCAGCGCGACCGGGAGGCTGGCTCGGGCGTTGGCCCGCTCTTTCAATACCGGCTATACAGGCCGCTGAATGTGCGCGTGCACGAAGCTCACCGACTGCGACCCCTCCCCCACCGCGGCGGCCACCCGCTTGACCGAGCCGCTCCGCACGTCCCCCGCCGCGAACACACCGGGGAGACTGGTCTCGAGCAGAAACGGCGAGCGACCCGCCAGCCGCCAGCGCTCGTTCTCGGCGGTGCCGGGCGGGAGCGCCGGACCGGTGAGCACGAACCCGTTCTTGTCCAGGGCCACGCAGTTGCGGAGCCAACTCGTGTTCGCGTCGGCGCCGATGAAAAGGAAGAGGGCGCCGGTCTCCACCGTGAGCTCCCGGCCCGAGCGGTCGCGGGCCCGCACCGCGCTGAGCCGCCCGTTGCCTTCCAGGGCGCTCACCTGCGTCCCCAGGTGAATGGTCACGTTCTCCATGGCCTGGACCCGATCGATGAGGTAGCGCGACATGCTGGCGTCCAGGTCGGGCCCGCGCACCAGCAGATGCACGTGCCGCGACGCCCGCGCCAGGAAGACCACCGCTTGGCCCGCCGAGTTGCCGCCGCCCACCACGACCGCCTCCTCGCCCCGGCAGAGCCTCGCTTCCATCTCGGTCGCCGCATAGTAGATCCCCGCGCCCTCGAAATCCGCAAAGCGCGGCACGTCCAGCTTGCGGTACGCCACGCCGCTCGCGACCAGCACACACCGGGTGCGGAGCCGAGTGCCGTCGGCGAGCGTGACGATGCGGTCGCCGCCGTCGAGCCCGAGCGAGCGCACCAGACAGGGCACGGTGATACGCGCCCCGAAGCGCTGGGCCTGCACCAGCGCGTTGGTGGTCAGCTCCTTGCCGGAGATGCCGGCGGGAAAGCCGAGGTAATTCTCGATGCGGGCGCTGGTGCCCGCCTGCCCGCCCGCGGCGAGCTGATCGGCGGTCATGACGTCCAGCCCTTCGGAGGCCGCGTAAACCGAGGCCGCGAGGCCGGCGGGCCCCGCGCCCACCACGACCAGGTCGTAGACGTGGTCGTCGGTGAAGGTGGCCGTGAGCCCCGCGCAGTGGGCGAACTGCGCAAGCGTCGGGTTCTTGGCGTGCTTCCCCGACTTGCCGATCACCACCGGCGTGTCCGCCGGCGAGTAGTTGGCGCGCCGGAGCAGGATCTCGGCCTCGGGATCGTTCGCGACGTCTACCCAGCGGAACGGGATCAAATTGCGGGTGGCGAAGTCGCGCAACTGGTGGGCGGCGGGTGAAAAGCGCGACCCAACGATCTGCACCCCCACCGTCCCGGTGTCGATCAGCATCTGCCGCCTGAGCAGGAAGGCGCGGACGACCGCTTCCCCCACGTCGGGCAGCTCGTCGACGGCGCGGATCAGGCTCTGTCCGTCCAGCTCGATCAACCGGCTGTCGCAGGTTGCGCGAACGGTGACGAGTGCCGCGCGCCCGGAGAGAGTCGCGACCTCACCGGTGAACTGGCCAGGCCCGATGGTCGCAACCCTGGCGGCGCCGGGGTCGTCTCCGTCGATGGCCTCGATCTCGCCTTCGAGCACGACGAAGAAACGCGCCGTCGTGTCCCCCACCGAATAGAGCACGTCCCCGGAATGCACGTGGCGTTCGCGGCCCCGCTCCGCCAGGGCGGTCAGGTCGTGGGGGGCGAGGGTAGGAAAGGCAACTTCCTGATCGATCGGCATCGGTCATTCCCGTGTGATTTCACCTGCTGAGGAATCTAGACTCCTCCTCGACCTCATGCCGATCGGGTGACGCAGGTCGCAGCCGCGCGGCCGGGCCGGTGTGATATCCCTTTCGTCGGCATGGCCGTGCGGTCGGCGGCCGTCCCGTAGCCTCGCGCCCGGCGTGGCTACCGCAGATCCAGAACCGCAAGGAAGCAGTCACATGTCACGACCTCTCCCGGCCTTTACCGTCGCCTCGCTCCTCTTCGCGTTCCTCCCGGCCGCGCTCCGCGGGCAAGCCGCGGCGACGCCGCCCAAGGACAGCATCCAGGCCGACCGCGACTTCGTTCGCAAGCAGGCTGCCGAGAACCTGCTGGAAGTGCAGCTCGGGCAGCTCGCCCAGCGCCACGCGACCAACCCCACGGTACAGAAGTTCGGCCAGAACATGGCCCTCGATCACCAGAAGCTGGAGAAGCAGTGGACCGACCTGGCCAAGAAGCACGGCATGCGCATCAAGCCGGCTCTGACATCGGTCGAGCAGGGCAAGATCACGCGGCTGCAGCAGACCGGGCGGCCCGACTTCGACCGCGCGTACATGATCACCATGATCAAGGGGCACACCAAGGACGCCGCCGACCTCAAGGCCGCCGTCGATTCGGCGCGCTCCGAGCCGGTCCGCAAGATGGCGGCGTACGCGCTGCCGATCGTACAGGATCACCTGCGGAACGCCGAGAGGACCGGGAAGGAGATCGGGGTCGACAGCACGGCCGTCGCTCGGAGCCACGTCGCCGCAAACGAGTGAGCCTGGAGGGCCGGAGGTCGCCGCGTCCCTGCCCGGAGCGTGCGTTGACCGGCGCCATTTAGGTGTATATACTCCCATCCATGGCGCACGACTTTACCAGCATCCACGATTGCACCTGTAACAACCTTCGCAAGGCTGCGCGGGCGGTCACGCAGTACTACGACGAGGTCCTCCGGCCGTCGGGCATTCGGGCCACCCAGTTTTCCCTGCTCTCCGCCATCAAGCAGTTCGGCACCGTGAGCATCGGCGTATTGGCCGAGGAGTCCGTGATGGACCGGACGACCCTGACCCGCAACCTCAAGCTGCTCGAGGATGAGGGCCTGATCACCATCGCGCCGGGCGAGGATGCCCGGGTCCGGGAGGTGTCGCTCACGCCCGTGGCGGTCGAGAAGCTGGCGGTCGCCAACAGGTACTGGCGCCAGGCACAGGCCCAGATGGCGGCGCGAATGGGCAACGAGGGCGTGCGGCACTTGCTCCGCTCGCTGTCCGGCGTGGTGGAGGCCGTGCGCTCCGACTGACGCCGCCCCTGGCCCGGGCTGACCCCGCTAGATTGCCCCTTCCATGACGCGTCCGCCAACCGCACGATACGACCGCTCCATCGTCGAGGGCCCGCTCGCCGGCGTGGTGTGGCGGCTGGCCTGGCCTACCATGCTGGTGAACATCATCGGCGGGATGCAGAGCCTGGTGGACCAGGTGCTGGTCGGCCACATCGTCGGCTACACCGGCAATGCGGCGATCGGGGTCTCCAACCAGGTGTTCATCGCGATCTTCATCTTCATCACGTCGATCTTCACCGGCATGAGCGTGCTGGTGTCCCGCTTCGCGGGCGCGGGCGAGCCGGACAAGGTCAACCGGACCGTCTATCAGGCCTGTATCGCGGCGGTAGGATTGGCGGTGCTGGTGATGGCGCCGGCCGGATTCCTGCTCGCGCCAGCCTTGCTCGATTTCGTGAATGCCGCGCCGGCGGTGCAGTCGCAGGCGCTCCCCTTCCTCCGCATCATGTTCCTCACCAGCAGCGGCATGCTGGTCTATTTCATGGTCGCGGGCGCGCTCCGATCCGCCGGCGATGCGCGGACCCCGATGCTGCTCGGCTTCGTGATGACGGGGCTCAACATCCTGTTCAACGTCGTGCTGATCCGCGGCCTGGGCCCGATTCCGTCGTTCGGGACCGCCGGCGCCGCGATGGGCACGGCCCTCGCGTCGGGGCTGGTAGCCGGGTACGCCATCGTCCGGCTCTGGCGCGGCGGGTGGGTGGTCCGGTTCCCGCGCGGGCACGGCTACGGGCCCGACTGGAGCATCATCCGCGAGCTGTTCCGGTTCGGGCTCCCGGCGGGATTCCAGGGCATCGCCATGAACATCGGCGGGGTGTTCCTGCTTTCGTTCATCGGGTCACTGGAGCAGAGCGCGGCGGCCCAGGCGGCTTACGCGGTGTGCTATACGCAGCTGTTCTCGTTCGTGACCTGGACCTCGATCGGCCTGATGGGCGCCGCGGCGGCAGTCGCGGGGCAGAACCTTGGTGCGGGCCGGCCGGACAGGACCGCGGGCGCGGTCCATGTCGCGGCTCGCATCGGGATGGGGGTGGCCGCGGTGGTCGGCGCGCTGTTCTTTCTCATTCCGCGCCAGCTCCTCGCCATATTCGGAATTCACGAGCCGGCCGTGCTCGAGATCGCGACCGGCCTGCTCCGGGTGCTGAGCGTGTCAGGGCTGTTCATCTCGGCGGCCCTGACCTACACCGGCGGACTCCAGGGCACCGGCGACACCAAGAGTCCGCTCTACATCTCCATCCTGTCGCAGATCGCCCTGCCGCTCGGCATCTGCTTCGTGATTCAGGGGACCGGCACGCTGCAGCCGATCCACATCTGGCTCGCGATCCTCGCGGGCCACGCGACCCGGTTTGCCCTCAGCGCCTTCCGCTTCGCGCAGGGCAAGTGGCGCGGCATCGCGGTGGAGATCGGGCCGGCGGGGGCTCGATAGGGGGTAGCGGGAAGGGACGGAGTCGGGAGTCACCCTGAGCGGAGCGAAGGGGGCATGCGTTGGCTCATGCCCCCTTCACTGCGTTCAGGGTGACTCACCTCCCCGCTTCCCGCTCACCGCTCAGGCTTGCGGCTTCTTCTTCGCCGTCGGCGGCAGCAGCCCGTTGAGTCGGAGATAGTTCGCGAGCTGGCTGTAGTGATCGCCCCAGTCCTCCGCGGTGGCGAGCATCATCCCGGCCCTGGAGATCTCGCGGTTGCCGAACCACGGCAGCTTGGCACCGAGCTTCGAGTCATCGAGCTTCGCCAGCGCGGTCTCGCAGAACTGGAACGTCTCCTTGAGCCGAGCCACCTTCTTGTCCTTCCCGGCGTCCTTGGCCAGCTCGGCGCGCTTGGGCTGGTCCACCCCGCCGATGTTGGAGCAGAAGTAATCGTTGCCCTCGGCGAGGTGATTGATGACGTCGCCGAAGGTCATCTGGGCCGGCGTCGGCTTGTAGCCGTACTTGGCCTCGGGCATTTCCTCGGCGGCGGCGACGAGGTTCTTGGCCTGATGTGCAGCCATGTCGCGGAAGGCCTCGGCGACGGGGGCGGCGCTCTGGGCAGCGCCCGAAGTGGCGAAACAAAGGGCTGCGAGCGCGAGGAGTGACGAAGCAGTGCGCATGATCGGTGCCCGGGTGGAAGGTGGAAGAACGTGTGGTGTGCATGTTACATCCGGGGTACGGCGAGGGCTAGGCTGGGGCCCGCTCAGGGTTCGGAGCTGAAGACAACAGCGTCACCCTGAACGCAGTGAAGGGGGCATGCCCAAGCGCATACCCCCTTCGCGGAGTTTACCCTGGGCGAAGCCAGGGCTCAGGGTGACTCTGTCCGTCCTTCCGCCTATTTCTGTCCCGCCTGCCGCTTCGCCTCCGCCACCAGATCGTCCGCCCGCTTGTTGGCCTCACTGACGATGCTGGCCGCCTTCGCGTCGGCCTGCTTGCGGAGCTGATCGGCCGCGGGTTTGGCCGCGAGCTGCGCGACCGGTCCCTGGGCCTTGGCGGTGAGCGAGTCGGCTTGCTGATAGCCGGTCCGCTTGACGCTCGCGGCCAGCGACTCGCCCTGCTGTCGGATCGCGGCCGCCTTCTGCTCCGCGTCGGCCACCAGCTTGGCGCCGGCCGAGTCCACCTTCTGGTTCACCGCCTCCGTCACCGCCTTCTGCGCGGTCTCCTTGACCGACGACGCGGCGCTGCTCACGTCCGCCTTGACGGTCGGGCTGGTGACAGTGCCGCCGAGCTGGATGCCGAGTCCGATCTCGGGGGCCGCGCTCAGGTCCACGCCCACCTTGCCCGCCTGGGACGCGAGGCTCGAAATCGCCTGGTTGGCCGCGCCGCCGAGCATCGAGCGGGGCACCTTGAGACCCAGGTTGTACGCCAGCGACTGGTCCAGTCCGTTGGAGCCCGCCACGGTGATCGTGGTCCCGCCCACCTTCACGTCGAACGGCTGCACGAACAGCCTCCCCTCCTTGACCTGGAAGGCCGCCCGGAGCGCGTTCAGGCCCGGGTTGTCGAGAAACTGGAGCTTGGTCACGTCCACCACCTTCTGCAGCGGCGGAAAATCCTTGAGATCGAGGTTCGAGGTCTGCACGTTGCCGCCGCCGCTCAGGCCCGGGAACAGCGGCATCATGTTCTTGCCCAGCGCTCCGTTCAGCCGGAAGTCGGTGGACATCGTGCCCACCGCGTACTTGGCCACCGGCGCCAGCATCTGGATCGTGGTGAAGGCCTGGAAGGCCGCCGGGATGTTCACCTTGGTCATCTTGAAGCCGACATCGAAGGTTGGCTTCTTGACGTCGGTCGTTTCGTAGAAGCCGGTGACCCCGATCTCCCCGCCCAGCGTGTTCATCCGGAAGTCTTCCAGCGTGATCCGCTGATCCTTCACCCGCAGCTTGCCGTGGGCGTTGTTCATCCGGAGCTTGCCGTAGGTCAGCTCGCCCACGGTGGCATCCAACCCGAAGTCGATCTTGGGCGGCACCGGGATGATCTGCAGGTCGCCTCCGCCCGACTGCCACTCGTCCAGGTTGAACTTGTTGCTCCGCACCGACGCGGTGCCGCGGAGCGTGTCGCTCCGCATGGCGAAGGCGAGCAGGTTGTCGATGGTGCCGGTCGCCTGCAGATCGCTGCTCCCGATGGTGCCGTTGAAGGACTTGAGCTGCGCGCGCTCGGGAGCCAGCGCGAGCGACGCCTGCTGGATGGTGAGCGGGTGCGGCAGCGTCGGGCCTTTCACCGTGAGGTTGGCGACGTCCACGCTGCCGCTCGCGTTCACCTTGTCGTACTGCTTCTTGTCGACGTACGACATGCGAGTCCGCACGCTCGCGTCGGCCGCGATGGTCCCGGCCAGCTGTTCGATGCCCTCGAGCTTGACCGTCTTCCGCACGTCGGCCAGGTCCACCTTGCCCTTGACCCGCGCGTCCACGTCGGGATCGGACACCGGAGTCCGCATCACGAGGCTCGCGTCCACCGGGTTGGCGCCCAGGCGGAGGTGGAACCGGTCGAGCTTCACGACCGTGCTGTCGGCGCTGCCGCCGGGGTTGGTGAGCGAGAGGTCGACGAAGATGTCGCGCGCGGGGAGCGGCAGGTCGGGGTACTGGAAAGCCGCGTTGTCCACCTTCGTCGTGATGGCGAACGAGGGGAACGCGTGCTCGCCGTACTCGCCCTTGACCGTGCCGCTCACCGCGAAGCTTCCCGAGGTCTTCACCTTGCCGAAGTCGTGCGCGTATACCGCGGGCACCAGCGACAGGATGCTCAGGAACTTGGTGCTCGGCGCGTTGAACGCGAGATCGAGCCCGAGGTTCTTGCCAGCGTTGCTGGCGGAGCCGGAGACCCCGAGCCTGAGGTCGTTGAGCCGGAGCTCGGTGTCCTTGAGGGTGTAGAGCTTCTTCCCCAGGTCGGCCTGCACGTCGGCGGTGAGGCCGAGGCGGACGCGGTTGAGGTATGGGATGCCGGCGAAGGAGACGCTCACCGTGTCGGCATCGGCCTTGGTCTGGATGGTCACCAGCTGCTGGCTCAAATCGCCCGAGAGCGACTGGTTGTAGCCCGCCACCGCGGCCTTGAGCTTCGATTGCCGATTGTCGAACGTGATCCCCGCGTCGGTGAGCTTGAACTGGCGCAGGCTCACCGCCATCGGCTTCGTGGCCTTGGCCTCGGGCGGGGCGGCCGCCGGCGTCTTCTTCGCGATGTCCCAGTTGGCCGTGCCGTCCTCGAGGGCGATCAGCCGAAGCCTCGGCTGGTCGAGCTCGACGGTCCGGACCACGATCGGCCCGCCACCCATGACGCTCGAGAGCACGCTCGGGAGGCCGACCGAGACGCGGAAGTGGCGCACGGTTGCCAGGGTGTCGCCCTGGAACCGGTCCACCCCGACGGCGGTGAGGTCGTCGAGCGTGAGGGTGAGGTTGGGGAAGTGACGGAAGAAGCTGAGGCCGAGGTCGCGCCAGTCGACCTTGCCGTTGACGTTCTGGTTGACCGCGGTCTTGACCTGTTGCGCGATCCGATCGCGGAACAGGTAGGGGAGGACCAGCAGGAGCACGAGCAGCAGAACCAGCACGCCGCCGACGGCGGCCAGGATGCGACGGGTTCGGGTCATACGTTGGAAACTAACGGAAGGCGGTGAGGCGGACAGGCGGTAGGAGTCACCCTGAGCGGAGCGAAGGGGACATGCGTCGGGGCATGCTCCCTTCGCTCC
>DATEJD010000420.1:0-3311 GCA_035278325.1 Gemmatimonadales bacterium
CTCCCCCACGCCCCGCTCGCAAACTTCAGACGTACAGCCGCCGCAGCATCTCCGCCGCCGACTCGTCCACCAGGTCGGCGTTCCGGAGCCGGTCGAAGCTGGCGAGCAGCTCGTCCACCCTGAGCTGCCGCTTGCGTGCGCCGCCGATGCTCTCGACGATCCGGCCGCGGTGCATGAGTATCACCCGGTCGCCCAGCGCCACGGCCTGGTGCATCGAGTGGGTCACCATCAGCGTGGTGAGGCCCTCCTTCCGGACGATGGCCTCGGTGAGCTGCACCACCTGCTCGGTGCTGCTCGGGTCGAGCGCCGACGTGTGCTCGTCGAGCAGCAGCAGCTCGGGGCGCACCAGCGTCGCCATGAGCAGCGTCAGGGCCTGCCGCTGGCCACCCGACAGCGCGCCGACCGGCGTGTCCAGCCGGTCCTCCAGGCCGAGGCCGAGGTCGCGCAGCCGGACGGACAGCTCGCGACGGCGCCCGCGGCTCAGCGCGTTCCGGAGCACGCCGCGGTGGCCGCCGCGCCTGGCGGCCACCGCCAGGTTCTCCGCGACGGTGAGCTCGCCGATGCTCCCGGTGGCCGGGTTCTGAAACACCCGGCTGACCAGCGCGGCGCGGCGCCACTCGGGTCGATGTGTCACCTCCTGCCCGCCCACCCGCACCGTCCCCTGGTCCGGGATCAGGCTCCCGGCGATGGCGTTGAGCAGGGTGGACTTGCCCGACCCATTGCCGCCCAGCACCACCACCCACGAGCCCGGCTCCATGAGCAGGTTCACATCCCGGAGGGCGGCCTGCTCGCTCGGCGTGCCGGGCGCAAAGGTGTGGGTGAGGCCGAACACTTCGAGCGCGGGCGTGCTCATGGCGCGCCCGCCGCGGCCTCGAGGCGACGCCGCGCGCGCGTGATGGCAGCGGGGATCACCAGCGCCGCGAGCACGAAAAGGGCGGTGGAGAGCTTGAGCGCGTCGGCCGGCAGGCCGGCGACGAGCGCGAGCGCCACCAGCAGCCGGAACGCGATGGTGCCGAACAGCGTGCCGAGAATCTGCCGGCGCAGCGTCGACCGGCCCAGCAGGCCTTCGCCCAGCACCAGACAGGCCAGTCCCGACACGATCTGACCGATCCCCATCGACACGTTGGCAAAGCCCTGATACTGCGCGAACAGCGCGCCTGCGAGCCCCACCAGCCCGTTGGCGAGCAGCAGGCCCAGCGTCATCATGAGGCCGGTGTCGACTCCCAGCGGCCGCGACGCCTGCGCGTTCCCCCCGGCCGCGCGGAGCGCCAGGCCCAGGTCGGTACGGAGGAAGCGCGCCAGGATCCAGATACTGAACAGCACCCACGCGACGAACACCGCGAGCGACGCGAACAGCCCGGCCCGCACACTGGTGCCGGCGATCGTGATCGCCTCGGGCAGGCGGAGCGCGAACCAGAGCCGCTCGGCAACGCCGGGCAGCGTCTGCGTAGCGCCCAGCGAGAGATTACCGCCGCCCATGATGTAGAGCTGGATGGTATAGAGCGCGGTGGTGACCAGGATGCCGGCGAGCAGGGTGTCGATGCCCAGCAGCACGGAGATGAGACCGGTGGTGGCGCCCGCCAGCCATCCGGCGGCGGCCGCGGCCACCGTGGCCGGGATGGGATGGACGCCCTGCGCCAGGAGCGCCGCGGCCACCGCGCCGCCCAGCCCGAACGAGCCGTCCGTCGTGAGGTCGAGCCGCCCCATCACGCGGAAGGTGATGAACACCCCCAGCGTGAGCAGCGAGAGCAGGAACCCCATCGACAGCGCGCCGACCAGCAGGTTCACGCGGCCGCCACCCGGGCCACCGGCCCGCTCCAGCAGAGCCCGCGCCGGAACGTGCTCTGGCCCGCGCCGGCGGCGCCACGATCGTCGCCGATCAGGTGGAGCACGCCGCGCACCGGCTGCTGGGCGTAGAGGCGCGTCACCAGCGGGCGGAGCGCGACCGTCCGCTGCGGGACCGGCCGATAGGTGAAGACGACCGCGTGGAAGTGCGCGAAGAGGTCGTCGCCGCCGGCCAGCGGGCGCAGGAACGGCGCGAGCAGGGGGTCCGGAGTGCGGGAGACGATGCCGGCCACGATCGTCGTCGCCCCCTGATGGATCGGCTGCGGGGTGGTGCCGAGCCAGTCGCGCACGCCCTGCAGGTGGAGGTGAATGCTGGTCGGCTCGACCCCCGGACTTCGCCGGAGCCATGCGCCCACCAGGCCGGTCGTTTCCGCGACCAGCACGATGCCGGCGGTCTGACCGGCCACGCCGGCCAGCGCGACGCGCGCGATCTCGCTCAGCGGCACCGGCTCCGCCTCGCTGGCGCTGGAGAACCGGGTGAGCAGGGAAAAGCGACCGCGGCACACGAAGCCCGAGACCAGCAGCGCCTTCGGCGCCCGGCCGCCGAGGCCGACGTCGAAGTCGGGCACCTGCGCGCCCTGGGTGGGCAGATGCGCCACCGCGCCGTCGGCCGCGACCAGCTCACCCAGCCGGGCCGCCGCCTCCGCGCCCGATGTACCGAGCGCGCCGAGCCCCAGGCCGAAGGAGGTCTCGGGGAACTCGACCTCGTGGTAATCGGCCGGCTGGATCCAGCCGCGGAGCGCGCTCTCCGGACGGCCGTACACCCGGCAGCCCAGCTCCGAGCCGGGGAGCCGGGTGGTCACCTGGTAGGTACCGCGCGAGCCCACGGCGGTCGGCACCCGCCAGTCGTCTCGACTGTGCTCGAAAGGCAGCGGCGGGACCGGCTGCCCGTCGCCCGCGGTCGGGTCCGTCAGCCGGGGCAGGAGCTCGGCCGACGCCAACGCCTCTCGCGCGGCGGGCGACGGGTCGGTCACCCGGAGATCGCCGCGCACCGCGGCCCATTCCTGCTGAGCCTGCTGGAGCGCCAGGGTGCCGGGGGAGCTCAGGTAGGTGACGCCGCTCATGTCGAGCAGCACCGAGCGCCGTCCGTCCTTGAGCAGGCGCTCGAGGCTGTCGGCGAGCTGACCGGCGGCCTCGCCATCGAGCCGGCCGCTGAGCCGCACGCGGGCACCGGTGTCGCCCTCGAGAGTGGTGGCGATGTTCATCGCGCTCGCGCCGACCCTTTCCGGTCAGGTTACGGCGGCCCGGGACGGTCGGCGCACCGCTTGGGTCCGCATCTTAACCCCCACCGGGGCGCCCGGAAACCGTCGAGCGCGCTCGCCGTAGAGAGAGCAACCTTCTCCGCGAGCCACTATGCGGCACGTTCGACCACTGCCATGGTGCAGAACGACCAGCAGAAGAAGCGGATCGAGGGGGCGCTCGTGGGATTGCGATGAGGCGATGGTTGGACGGCGGACGGTCGGACA
>DATEJD010000421.1:0-3494 GCA_035278325.1 Gemmatimonadales bacterium
GGCCAGGACGTGCTTGCCGTATTGGCCCGCCTGCGAGGCGGCGTAGGCCTTGCCCCCGGCGCCGCCATTCTCCTCGTTGGTCCAGAGCACCACGCGCACGGTGCGCCGAGGGCGCAGGTTGAGGCGCTTCATCAGTCGCACCGCTTCCCACGCGCCGACCGCCCCGCCGCCGTCGTCCATGGCTCCCTGCCCCACGTCCCACGAGTCGATGTGCCCGCCCACCACGACCACTTCGTCGGGCTTCTCCCGGCCCACGATTTCCGCCACCACGTTGCGCGAGGGCGCGTCGGGCAGGGTGCGCGCGCCCATCCGGAGCGTCAGCAGCATCGGCTCGCCCCGGTCCTGGAACCGGTGCAGCATCATGGCGTCCTCGACGCTGAGCGCGGCCGCGGGAATCTTCGCGGCCGTCGAGTCGTATCGGGTCTGGCCGGTGTGGGGGCTCCGGATCGAGTTCGACGCCACCGACCGGATGAGGCAGGCCACCGCGCCCACCCGCGCGGCGGCCGAGGGTCCGTCGGTCCGCACCTTCCGGGTGGCGACGTAATCGGTGAACGGGACATCGAGCAGCACGATCTTTCCTTTGGCCTCCGCCGCCCGCTGCTGGAGCTCGTCGAGCGAGCCCACGACCAGCACCGGCGCGGTGATCCCCTTGGCCGGCGTCGCCACGCTCCCGCCCAGCCCGAGCATCGCCAGCCTGGTCCGGCGTGGCTTGACCAGCTCGGCGGACTCCTCTCCCCTGACCCAATGGGGCACCATGACCGGCTGGCCGTGCACGTTTTCGAGGCCGTCGGCTTTCATCAGGTCGAGAATCCAGTCGATGGCCGCCTCCAGGCTGGCGGAGCCGCTCAGGCGATGGCCGAAGGTGTCCACCATCAGGCCCAGTCGGCGGTACGCGGCGCTGTCACCGGTGGCGGCGCGGACCAGGCTGTCGGCGGCGGCCCGGTAGGCGGTGGCGATGTCCGCCTGCTGCGCCTGGGCGGGGCGAGCCAGGCCCCCGAGCGCGGCGACGGTGGCGAGAACGGCACGAAGGCGAGGGGTCATGGTATCCGCAAGAAGTGGGGGTAAGCGGCCGTCGAGACGCGGCGTCACAGTACACGACGGCCGGGCCTGCCGGAAGATCCACGGCGGCCCGGTCAGGCGCCAGTCGCCGGGGTCTCTATATTTCGGCAGGGGCGCGTCCGCGCTCCGCAGTATGACCTTCGCTGGAGGTTGCATGTCGAATCGAATCCTGGGCCTGCTCGCCGGAGCCGTGCTGGTCCTGACGTCGAGCGCGTGGGCGCAGGGCACGACCGGCAAGGAGCCTGTGGCCGACGGACGGACCCTGAGTCAGTGGGTAGCCGATCTCAAGGCGATCGCTCCCCAGACCCGGAACGCCGCCGCCTACGAGATCTCCGGGATGGGCCCCGCCGCGGCGCCCGCGGTGCCCGCCCTCATCGAGGCGTTGGACGACCCGGAGGCCTCGGTGCGCTTTCCAGTGCTGGTGGCGCTGGGCGAGATCGGGCCCGCCGCCAAGGCCGCCGTTCCCAAGCTCAAGAAGATGATGGATGAGGATATCAACGACGAGATCGCCGCGGCGGCCAAACGGGCGCTGCGACGGATCGAGCCGGACGCCGCTACGAGCGAGTAGCGCCGCGGAGCGCCTGGTCCAGATCGGCGACCAGGTCCTCCGCGTGCTCCAACCCGATCGAGAGCCGCAGCAGGCCGGGCGGCGTGCGGCTCTCGGGACCCTCCACCGACGCCCGGTGCTCGATCAGGCTCTCGGTTCCTCCCAGGCTGGTGGCGGCGGTGAACAGCTTCACCGCCCGCACCACGGCCAGCGCCGCCGGGGCGCCACCTTTCACCTCGACCGATACCATGCCCCCGAAGCCCGCCATCTGGCGGGTGGCGACCGCGTGCCCGGGGTCCGCGAGCAGTCCGGGGTAGTGCACCAGCTCGACCGCCGGGTGTGACGCCAGGAACCCCGCGACCCGTGCGGCGTTCTCGCAATGCCCTCGCATCCGCCAGGCCACGCTCCGGATACCGCGCATGAGGAGCCAGCAGTCGAAGGCGGAGGGAACCCCGCCGCCGAGCTGCTGCAGGGTACGGAGCCGGGCGGCCCACTCGTCGTCAGCCGGGAGGACCAGCGCGCCGCCGGTCAGGTCGCTGTGCCCGCCGAGGTACTTGGTGGTCGAGTGCATGACGGCGTCGCACCCGAGCGCGAGGGGGCGCTGCAGGATCGGGGTGGCCCAGGTGTTGTCGCACACGCAGCGCGCGCCGGCGGCGCGGGCGATCGCGGCGATCCGCGCGATGTCGGTCACCGCCAGGGCCGGGTTGGACGGCGTCTCGATCCAGATCAGCCGGGTCGTGGGCCGGACCGCCGCGGCCACGGCGTGCGGGTCGGTCATGTCCACCAGCGTGCTGTCGAGCCCCCACCCCGCCATCACGTCGCGCAGCAGCTTGGCCGTTCCGTAGTAGGCATCCTCAGGAGCGATCACGTGCTCGCCGGGCAGCAGCGACTGGAACACCGCCGCGGTGGCGGCCATGCCGGAGGCGAAGGCGATCGCCGTCTCACCACCCTCGAGCGCGGCCAGCGAGGCCTCGAGCTCGCGGCGGGTGGGGTTGTCGGTTCGGGCGTAGATGAAGCCGTGCGGCAGCTCGCCGCTGGCGTCACGGGCGAAGGTGGTGGTGAGGTGAATGGGTGGGGTGACCGCGCCGGTGGCGGGATCGGGACGGTGCCCGGCGTGAACCGCGATGGTCTCGATCCGCACGCTACGCGCGCTCCGCCCCCGCACCCACCCCGACGTCCACCAGCGACTGCAGGATCTGCCGCACCGCGGTGACGCCGTCCACCCGGAACCGCGCCTTGGTCTCGCCCGGGCCCACCTTGATGCTGATCGCCTCGGGCGGGAGCGCGCCGAACAGGTCCTCGTCGGTGCGGTCGTCGCCGATCGCGACGATGGTGGTGGCCGCCAGGCGCTCGGGCGAGAGCGGCGGCAGGATGCGCCCCTTGTGGACGCCGTAGGGCCGGATCTCGACCACCCGATTGCCGGCCAGGATCTCGACCGGCTGATTGCTCAGCAGCTGGTTCAGGTGCAGCCGCAGCTCGTTGGCGCGGCGGGCACCGGTCTCCTGATCGGCCAGGCGATAGTGCCACGCCAGCGCCGCGGCCTTGACCTCGACCAGCGAGCCGGGCGTGCGCTGGGTGATCTCGCGCAACATCGCGAGCACGGGCTCGCGCCAGCTGCCGCCGAACTCGCCGGCCGCCACCCACTGGCGGGTCGCTGGATCGCGCGAGAGGAAGCCGTGCTCCGCGTGGAGCCAGACCGGGAGATCTCCCAGCCAGGTCTCCAGGATGTCCTGCGCCCGGCCGCTCACCAGATGGACCTCGGTCTCGGGCCGCGCCGCGAGCGCGCGCAGCAGCCCAAGCAGGGCCGCATCGGGGCGGGCGAGCTCGGGCGTGGGCGTGAAGGGCACCAGGGTACCGTCGTAATCGAGCAGGAGGAGCAGCGAGTCGG
>DATEJD010000422.1:0-11537 GCA_035278325.1 Gemmatimonadales bacterium
CGCCAGGACGGCCGCAATGACCGACGCGAGCGGCACCGTGGCGGGAATGGGCGTGAGCGAGCGGATGCCCCAGGCGGCGCCGGCACCGAGGGTCATGCCGATGAGGCAACCGATCAGCGTGAGGGTCGCGGCCTCCACCAGGAACTGGAACATGATCTCGCCGCGGGTCGCGCCGAGCGCCTTGCGGACGCCGATCTCGCGGGTCCGCTCGGTGACCGAGATCATCATGATGGCCACCACCCCCACGCCGCCCACCATCAGCGCCACGCTCGACAGGGCGATCATCACGATGAAGAAGCCGGCCGTGATCTTGTTGAATGCCTCCAGCACGCGGTCCTGGGTGACGATCGCGAAATTGTTGGGCTCGCCCGGCCGGAGGCCGCGCGCGCTCCGCATCGCGGCGGTCACCTGGTCCTGGGCGTCGGCCGTAGTGGCCGCGTCGGTCGGAACCACGGCGACTTCCATCCAGCCCCGCTCGTAGTCGGCCACCTTGACGAAGGCCGTGTGGGGGATGGCCAGCCGGGGCTCATCCGCGTTGCTGAACAGCGATGCCGCTTCGGCATGCATGCCGATCACCTGGAACGGGACCCCGAAGATCTTGATGGACTTGCCCACCGGGTCGCGCTCGGGAAACAGCGACTGCGCCAGCTTGTCGTTGATCACCACCACGTGGGCGCCCGCGGCGTACTCCACCGGGGTGAAGCTGCGTCCCTCGATGATATCGCCGCCGTTGACCTGGAGATACGTCGGGCTGAACCCCGCGATGGCCACGCTCGAGAGCGTCGTGCCATCGGCGCCGACGGGACCGCGGGCGTACTCGCCGATGTTCACGTCCCGCACGGTCGGGAGCCGGCGGATCATCTCGGCCTCGTCGGTCGTGATCCAGGGCATCCGCCGCCAGGGGGACAGCTCGTCCGACCCGTCGGACACGGTGATCCCACCGTCGAAGTAGCGCTGGACGAAGAAGGTCTTGGGCCCGGCGGACTCGAGAATGGCCGTGATGCTGTGATTGATGCCGGTGATCGCCGATCCCATGGCGATCACGACCGTCACCCCGATCGCGACGCCGAGAATGGTGAGCGCCGCGCGCACCTTGTTCGAGCGCACCGAGTCGAGGGCGATCGCCACGCCCTCTGTCATCCGACTCAGCACCGTGATCGGGCGGGCCCGGGTCACTCGGCCCTCAGCGCCACGATCGGATCGAGCCGGGAGGCGCGGCTGGCCGGGTACACGCCCGCCGCGATGCCGACGCTCACGCCGAGGGCCATGCCCACCACCACGGACCATGGCGCCACGGCCGCGGGCAACGGGGTGAGCGCCTTCACCACGAACGCCAGCAGCAGCCCGAATCCGATTCCCAGCAGCGCGCCGGCGCCCGAGAGCGTGGCCGACTCCACCACGAACTGCGCGAGAATATCGCGCCGGCGGGCGCCGAGGGCCTTGCGGATCCCGATCTCCCGGGTGCGCTCGCTCACGGCCATCAGCATGATGTTCATGATCACGATGCCGCCCACCACCAGCGAGATGGCCACCAGCCCGGGAAGCGCCAGGAAGAGGATGCGCGAGATCTTCTCCCAGGTTCCCAGCGCGCCCTCCGCCGTCTGGAACGCGAAATTGTTCTCCTGCCACGGCTTGAGGCCGCGCCGGCTGCGCATGATGGCCTCGGCCTCACCCATGGCGCGCTGCATGTCGGTGGGATCGTCGGTCCGCACGATCAGCGCATCGAGGATGTTGATCGGGCAGATGAGCCGTCGCCCCGGGGCGCTGAACGGCATGACGGCGAACTTGTCGAGCGAGAGCCCGAACAGGGTGCCCTGCTTGGCCACGACGCCGATGATGCGATAGGGGAGCCCGCCGATCTGCACCGTCTTCCCCACCGGGTCCACGTTGGGCAGGAGCTTCTCCGCCAATTCGGAGCCGACCACCAGCACCGGCTGCGCGGTCTGGACTTCCTGCGCGCTGAACGCACGCCCGGCGGTGATCTCGTAGTTGCGGATGCTGAAGTAGCTGGCCTCGGTTCCGACCAGGTCGATGTCCTTGGCCACCCTGCCGTCGTAGTGCACGGATACCCGGTCCTCGCAGAACTTGGCGAAGGTCGCCGGGGTGGTGATCCGCTCCCGCACGTAGTCGGCGTCGGCGTAGCTGATGCGGGGCCGCCGGCGCCAGGCAAGCCACACCGAGTCGCTCACCTCGCCGGTCACGATGCTGGGCCGGTGCCGCAGCTCGAACGTGTTGGCGCCGATGAGGGTGTTGGCGAACCGGTCCACCATGTACCGGTTCATGCCCTGCACGATCGAGACGACCGCGATCAGGAACGTCACCCCGATCAGCACGCCGATGAGGGAGAAGAAGCTCTTGAGCTTCTGGGCCCGGATGGTCCGGAACGCGATCCCCACCGCCTCGAGCAGGCGCATGCTAGGCGGCGGCACCCCGGGTCAGGCGGTCGCTCTCGACCCGGCCGTCGCGGAGCACCACCACCCGCTCGGCGTGGGCGGCGATGTCGGGCTCATGGGTCACCATGATCACGGTCTGGCCGGCCGCGTGCAGGTCGGCGAAGACCTTCATGATCTCCTCGCTGGTGACGCTGTCGAGATTTCCCGTCGGCTCGTCGGCCAGGAGGATGGATGGGTCGTTCACCAGCGCCCGGGCGATCGCCACCCGCTGGCGTTGGCCGCCGGAGAGCTCGTTGGGCCGGTGGTCCATGCGATGCTCGAGGCCCACCCGCGCGAGCGCGGTGGCGGCGCGGTCCCGGCGCTCGCGGGCGCGGATCCCGGCGTACACCAGGGGCAGCTCCACGTTGTGGAGCGCGGTGGCGCGGGGCAGGAGGTTGAACGTCTGAAACACGAACCCGATCTCCTGGTTCCGCACCCGGGCCAGCTCGTCGTCGGAGAGACGCGAGACCTCCTGTCCGTTGAGCCAGTACTCGCCGCTGGTGGGCGTATCCAGGCAGCCGAGCAGGTTCATCATGGTGGACTTGCCCGAGCCGGACGGTCCCATGATGGCCACGTACTCGTTCCGCCGGATGTCGAGCGTCACGCCCCTGAGCGCCAGGATGCGCTCCTCGCCCATCTGGTACTCGCGGGTCAGGTCGGTGATGCGGATGACGTCGGTCATGTCTCGGCGCTCTTTCCGGCCTTGGTGGTGTCGGCCTGGCGCACGCGGGCGCCGTCCTTGAGGTCGCGGATCGCCTGGTAGGTGCCCGCGACGATCGTCTCGCCTTCGCGCAGGCCGTCGACCACCTCGAAGTACTCGTCGCCGGCGATGCCCACCTTGACCGGGCGGAACGTGGCCTGACCATCGCGCACGACGAACACGCCCTCGGCCTCCTTCCCAAGTCGCTTGAGCTTGGTCGTGTCCACGTTCGGGTTCTCGCTGGGCACCCGCTCGTGGTCGCGCACCGTCAGGGCAATGATCGGGATGCTCAGCGCCCGGGCCCGAGTATCGGTCACCATTCGCGCGGTGCAGCTCAGGTCGGGCCGGATGTCGCGCGGCGGGGTGTCGAGGGTGACCTCGACATCGAAGTCCACCGCCCGATCGTTGGAGCCCGAGGCGGTCTGCGTCGGCGTGACCTTCGCGCTGTGGCTGATCTGCGTGACCCGGCCCAGGAAGGTCGTATCGGGATAGGCGTCGATGGTGACCTGCACCGAGTCGTTGGCGGCCAGGCGCACGACATCGGTCTCGTCGACCTGCACCTTGGCGAGGATCACGGACAGATCGGCGATGGTCATGAGGAGGCCGGTTTCCCGGGAGAAGGTACCCGGCACGGCCACCTCGCCCTCTTCCACCGCCAGCCGCACCACGCGTCCCGAGATGGGCGACGTGAGGCGGGTCTTGGCCAGGTTGTCGCGCGCCTCCTGGAGGCTGGCGCGGGACTGCTCGAGCTGCGCGCGGGTGGCCTGCCAGGTCGCCTGCGCCACGTCGTATGAGGTGCGCGCCTGCTCCGCCGCTTCCGGCGCGATCAGGTTCGGCCCGAGCTGGCTCAGCTGCCGGGCACGGTTCCAGGCCCGCTCGGCCTGGTCCAGATTGGCGCGCGCCTGGGCCAGCGTCGCCTCGGTGGACGAGACCACTCCCTGGGCCCGCGACACGGCCGCCTGGTACTGCGCCGGATCGATCTGGATCAGGAACTGGCCCTTGGTGACCAGGTCGCCCTCGCGCACGGCCAGACGGATGATCCGGCCGGTGATGTCGGCGCTGATGTCCACCGAGGTCTTGGCCTCGATCTTCCCGCTCGCGGTCACCGCGCTCACCAGATCCCGGCGGGCCACCTTCTCCATCCGCACCTCGGTGCCGGCCGTCTTCTTCTTGTGGATCTGGTAGGCGACCCCGCCGCCCGCCGCGGCGGCGAGAGCCACGACGATCAAACCGATCTTCATCCCGCGCGACATGTGCGTTCCTCGGTTAGCGAAGGGGGCGACCGACCGCGGCCTCGAGCGCCGCAACCGCCTTGTGATAGTCGTACACCGCGTTCACGTAGTCGCCTTCGGCGCGCTGCACCGCGTTCTGCGCATCGGACACCTCGAGCGAGGTGCCGGCGCCGAGGCGATACCGGTCCTGCGCCAGTCGGAGCTGATCGCGGGCCGCGTCCCGATTGGCGGCCTGCACGGCGATGGCCTGATACGAGGTCTGGAGGCCCAGCCACCGGGCGTGCACGTCGCTCCGGACCTGGAGCCGGCGGGCGCGCTCGCTCTCGTCCGCGTCCTCTTCCTGGGCCCGGGCCTGCGCCAGCCGGAGCGAGCGGCCGAAGCCGGTGAAGATCGGCAGCGAGATCCGGATGCTCGCGTTGAAGGGCTGGCCCGTGTAGTGGAACGGGAACACGCTGTTCTGGTTCCGGATCTGCTGTGCGATCGGATCCTGCAGCGCGGTCCCCGTCGAGTTGAGACCCGCCTGGGCAAAGCAGTCGGAGGTGGGCAGCCCGACCGCGGCGCGCACCTCGTTGTCGGACTGGCACCCCGCCGCCTGCGACTGGGCACTGCCCAGGGCCTGGTTCACCAGGAAGTTGTCGTCGGTGTACTGCTGGGTGAATCCGCTCCAGCCCGCCCGGGCCTGCAGCGTCGGAAGAAACTCGCTCTTGGCCGAGCGGACGCCGAGCGACGCGGCCGCGGTGCGCGCATGCAGCGAGCGAATGGTGGGATTCTGCTCGTCGGCGAGCTTGAGCAGCGAGTCGAGCTGAAACGTCGGCGCGGTCACTGGAAACGAATCACTCAGCGCGATCTGGCTCACTTCGACCGGCGGCTCCACGCCCATCCGGCGGAGCAGGTCGAGCTTGGCTTCGTTCTCGGTCTGCACTGCGCGGAGCAGCGCCACGTCGCTCTGCCCCTTCGCGACCTCGGCCTGCCGCACGTCGAGCAGGGTGGCCTGACCCACCTGGTAGCGTGCCTTCGCCAGGGTGAGGAAGTCGGCGTTCCGGGTCACCTGCTGCCGCGCGACCGCGACCTGAGCGGTGGCCTGCAGGGTGGTGAGATACTGCGTGGTGATCTCCGAGCGGAGGGTCACGCCCGCGCCGCTGATGTCTTCGTCGGTCGCGCGCTGGAGCGCCTTCTGTTCGGCCGGCGCGGTGAGGGTCCGGCCATCGAGCTGCCAGAGCATCGTCAGGTCGTAGTTCGATTCGAGCAGCGGTGACGTCGGCTGGACCAGGCCGCCGCCGATGTTGGTCTGCCCGGTCCCGGTGTAGCCGAGCCCGGAGCCGACGCTCACCGACGGCAGGAGGCTGCCATACGCGTTCCGCACACCCCATTTGGCCGGCCCGGCGTCGTTCAGGGTCTGGCGGTACGTCGGGCTGTGGAGACGGGCTTGATCCAGCGCTTCCTGAAGCGACAAGGTCACGGCGGGTGCCGGAGCAAGCGTGGCGGTAGCGGAATCCCGCGCCGGGGTGGCTCGCGCGGTGGCGGTCGAGTCCTGCGCCGCCGCCAGACCCGGGCAGAGCGCGACCAGCGCGAGATAGCCGAACCAGCGATTCATGGACGAGACCCTCGAGGGAAGTGATGAACCGGGCCCTAATACGGGCCCACCGCGACCTAGGTTTCAGGTTGCGACGAAGACACGACTCAGAGTTATGCGGTAACGACTTACGGAGGGCTGCTACTCTTGCCGCGTCACCACGGTACCGCGGGCCGGAAAGTCGAGGCGCTCGAGCCGCCCGCTCGCGTCCGTGACGAGTGTTCCGCTGATGTCGCCGCTCAAGGTTACGCGCCCCGCGCCGCCGGCGGAGCCGGACTCGCGTCGGGCCGTGAAGGTCGCGCGCTTGCCGGACCGCGGAAAGATGGCGGTCAGGGTGCGACCCGCCGATGTCGCGAGCTCGGCCACGGGGTGGTACAGAGCGAACACGGAGTCGTCCAGCAGCACGACGTCCGGTCCGCCGGGCAGCTCGCGGCCGGACTCGGACCCTTTGGCCACCGTCCGCACGATCAGGCGCGCGCCCGAGCCCGCGGCGAGAATCACCGTCACCGCCCCCGCGCTCTCGACGTCCAGCTGAAATTTCGCGAGCGCGCTGTCAGGGGTCCGCTCGAGCGTGGCCGCGAGGCGGGTGGTCGGGCCGGTGGCCGGATAGCGGGCCGCCGCGATGATGGTGCTCCCGGGAAGTCCGCGTGCGCGGGTTGGCCGAAGCGTGAACTCCTCCCGGCCGATCTCCTGTCCACCCTGAGTGACCACCAACCTGGTCTCCGGCCGCTCCTGGGCCGCGGCGGGCAGAACGGGCACCAGCATGAGGAGAAGGGCCGAGGTCCGCATGGGCCTCCGAGGAAGACGATAGGGCGGTAAGACGATAGGACGATAGGACCGTCGGTCAGTGGCGGGCACTCGAGCGAAGCCAGCAGCGAGCACCGGAGGCCCGCCTCTGCCAACACCTATCGCCCTATTGCCTTATCGCCCTATCGGCTTCTAGACCAAGCACGCCCTGATCCGATCGAGGATGAATCTATACAGCAGCTCCCCCTTTTGGGGGGACGCCAGGCTCGGGAAGCCGATCGAGCCGGGCGATCCCTCCGGCAGCCGGCGGGTGTGGCCGGGGCGGTACCGCTGGAGCATGTCGGGCGTGATGGCGAAGTCGCGGGCCAGCTCCATGTGGACGGTGTCGGCCGCGAGATAGAGGAGCAGGGAGGTGTCCAGCTCGCCGCCCTGGATTGGGGCGCCCGGCCGCTCGAGCAGGGGACCGAAATCGAGGCCGAACACGTCGATGACCTGGGCCCGCGCATCATTGGTGCGGATGGTGCTCAAGGCCTCGAGGTGGGCCTCGCTGGCCTGCGCGGTGAGAATCACGAATTCGCGGACGCCTGCCCCCTCCTCCCAGGACTCGATAAGTTCGTTCATCACCCGATGCAGCGTGCGCCGTCGCAGGGACGCCCCGCCAGGCAAGGCGTGGGTCGCCGCGTGCACGCCGAATTCCACGGTGGGCGCCCGCAGGATCCCGAACTCGGCCGACAGATCGTCGGCCAGGTGCTCGACGATGATCGTATCGCAGCCCAGCGGTAGATGCGGTCCGTGCTGCTCGGTCGTGCCCACGGGCACGATCAGGCCCGGTCGCTCCTGCAGCCGGGTCCGCACCGCGCCGGGGGTCATTTCTTTGATGCGCCAGGGCTGGCCGGGTTGAGTCATCGCGCGTGGCCGTGGGTAGTCGTGGTGCTCGCGGCCGGCGTATCGGCCGCGGAATGGTTGCGCCGTCCGGGGTGGGCGTGGTTGGTCGCCACGGGTGCGGCGCTCCTCGCGCTCCTGGTGCTGCTGCGGCCACTGGCCGGTTGGCGGCGCGGTGCACTGGCGGCGGCGCTGGCCTGGCTGGTCGCGGTCATGGTGGTCTCGCAGGTCCGCCTCACGGCCATCGAGCGACACTGGCCCGAGCAGCGGAAGGCCCGCGTCACCGCCGCGTCCGAGCGCCTGGCCGGCGATCTGCACACCGCCTTCCGCCGGGCCGAACGGCTGGCCGCGGCGGCCGCCGCCGCGCCGGCCGACGATCGGGTGGCCGCGTTCGGAGTGCTCGACCGCCTCGTCCCGGCGCGTGGCCCCGAGATGAGCGTCGTCATCCTCGACGCCGAGGGATTGCCGTGGGCCTGGGCCGGCCGCCATCGGCTGCCCCCCGAGGCGCGGGGCGACTCCATCGGCTCCCGGGCGACTGGATATTACGTCGTGCTGGAGGCCAGGCGCCACACCGCCCATGGCCGCCTCGCGGTGGCCGGCGTGCTCATCTGGGCGCATCCCGCCGTGCCCGACCGGGGCCGGAGCCTCGCCGAGCTGTTTCGCGAGCGCACCGAGGTCGGCCTCACTGTCTATCCGCCGGATACCGCCCCCGACAGCGCCGACGTCTTCGACTATCAGGAGCCCACCACGGCGGGGCCGCGCCTGTTGTTCAGTGTGCGCCCCGTGCCGCCGGAGCAGGGCATGGCCAAGCAGCTGGTGTACGAGCGTGGCAGCCGTCTGGCCACCTGGCTGGTGCTGCTGGTCCTGGGGCTCGCGCTGAGCGCCGCGCCGCGCCCGCTGGAGCGCATCGCCCTTCTCGCGGGCCTGGTGTGGCTCTCGGTCCGCGCGCCCATCGGCCCGGCGCTTGGCCTGCAGCCGCTGTTCTCGCCGGCCACGTTCTTTCGGCCGCTGCTCGGACCGCTCTCCGGATCCGCGGGGGTACTGGCGCTCGCGGGCACCCTGCTCACCATCGGTGGCGTGTGGCTTTGGGGCCTGCGCCTTCCGCGCCGATGGTACGGGGTGGCGCTGGGGGGCGCGCTGCTCCTCGCGTCGCCCTATCTCATCAGCAGCCTGGGCCGCGGCATCACGCCCCCGGCCGACGGCGTGCCGATGGGTCTGTGGCTCAGCTGGCAGCTGGCCCTCATGGTGTCGGCCGCGGCGCTGATCGTGCCGACGGCGGCGCTGTTCCGCGGCGCTTCGGCCGAGCCGCGCGGGTGGGGGCATATCGCGCTGGGGGTCGCGATCGCATTGGCCGCCTCCGCGATCGGCGTCGTAGTGTGGAGTCCGCGGGGCGGGTGGCCGGACTGGTACACCTTCCTGTGGACGCCCGCGCTCCTGCTCGTCACCGTGCGCGGGCCCCGCTGGGCCACCATCACCGGCATCGCACTCGTCGCGGGTAGTTCCGCCGCGCTGGTGACGTGGGGCGCCGAGCTGGCCGGCAGGGTGCAGGTTGCCCAGCGCGACGTGGCCCGGCTCGGCGGCGAGACCGATCCGTTGGCGGTGCCCTTGCTGGAGCGGTTCGGTGAATCGCTCAGAAATGATTCCGCGCCCGAATCCGCCTCGGCCATGTACGCCTTGTGGCGCGGCTCGTCGGTCGGGTCGCAGGGCTATCCCGCGCACCTCGCGCTCTGGTCGTCGGCCGGCGCGTTGCTGGACGAGCTGGCGCTGGACTCACTGGACGTCACGCCGTCGCTGCTCTCCACCATGGTTCGGGACCTCGGGCGGGAGGACACCGTTCGGATCACCCAGACGCTCAGGGTCCCCGGCGTTCATTACATCCTGCTGGTGCGCTATCCGAGCGGCGACGTCATGACCACCGTCATCGGCCCGCGGTCGGCGCTGGTCCAGTCGGGGCGAGTGGGGCGGCTGCTCGATCCCGGAAGCCAGCAGACCCCACTCTACCGGCTCACCCTTGGCCCCCCGGCCGATCCCGGGGCACCGACCCCCAGCCCGCGCTGGCGCCGCGAAGGGTGGTCGGTCCGAAACGCGTACGTGCTCGACCTGCCCGGCGGCCGGCGCACCCTCCACGCCGCGATCGACCTCCGCGGGCCGGTACCGCTGTTCGTGCGTGGCGTGCTGGTCGTGCTGCTGGATGCGGCGGTACTCGGTCTCCTGTGGCTCGCCGCCGAGCTGGTGGCGGGGCTGCGGCTGCGCGCGCCGCGGTGGCGCAGCCTGGCGCGCTCGTTCCGGATTCGGCTGGCCGTCACCCTGGGCGCGTTCTTCCTGCTGCCGACGCTCGCGTTCGCGGCCTGGAGCTTCGCCCGGCTCGCGCGCGAGGTGCAGCGGAGCCGCGATCTGCTGATCACCCAGACGCTGCGCGACGCGGTGCTCACCGCCGGCGGCCTCATCCGCGGCGGGAGCCCCGCGGCCGACGAGCGCCTCCGCGAGCTCAGCCGGAGCATCGACGCCGACCTCGCGCTCTACGTTGGCGGACGCATGGCCGGCAACAGCACCCAGGTGATGGAGGACCTGGGCGTGATGCCGCAGCTCATGGATCCCGACGCGTACGCGGCCCTGGCCCTCGGCGGCGACCTCGAGGTGACCCGGGACGGCTCCATCCCCGAGCTGGCCGAGCGGGTCGGCTATCGCGTGATCCAGCCTGGCGGGCCGAGCGACATCGGGGTCCTGGCCACGCCCCAGCTGGCGGACGATCCCTCGCTGGGGGTCCGGCAGCTCGATCTCGCGCTCGTCCTGCTGCTGTCGACCCTCGCCGGCGTCGGGGCCGCGCTGGTGGGAGCGGGGCGGGCATCGCGCGAGCTCTCGCGTCCGGTGGCCGACCTCCGCCGGAGCGCCCTGGCGCTGGGACGCGGGCAGCCGATGCCCCCGCACGGGGAGGACCAGCCGCTCGAGTTCGAGCCCGTGTTCGGCGCGTTCGCCCGAATGGCCGCGGACATCCGGAGCAGCCAGCACGCGCTGGAGGAAGCGCGCCGACGTACGTCCGCGGTTCTGGCCACGGTGACCACCGGCGTCGTCGGCATCGACCCCGACGGCCGGGTGCTGATCGCCAATCGTCAGGCGGTGGAGCTGATCGGCACCGAGCTCGAGGCGGGCGCCGCGCTGCTCGAGCGGCTGGGCCGGGAGTGGAGCGGCTTCACCGCGGCGGTGCGCCGCTTCCTCCGGCACCCCGAGGCCGACGACACCGGCGAGCTCGAGGCTGACGGCCGCCGGATCTCGTTCCAGCTCGCCTCACTTGGCCCCGAGCTCCAGGGCGTGGTCATCGCGCTCAACGACGTGACCGACGTGTCCCGCGCGGAGCGGGTGCTGGCCTGGGGTGAGATGGCGAGGCAGGTGGCCCACGAGATCAAGAACCCGCTCACCCCCATGCGCCTCGGGCTGCAGCATCTCCGGCGGGTCTACCGCGATCGCCGCGCCGACTTCGATCACACGCTCGAGGATACGGCCGGAAGGATGCTTGCGGAGATCGACCGGCTCGATACGATCGCCCGCGCGTTCAGCCGGTTCGCGGCGCCGGCGGACGAGCATCAGCCGCTGGACCAGGTGAACCTGGAGGCCGTGGTCGGGGAAGTGATCCAGCTGTACCGCCTGGCGGAGCAGGGCTGCGTCGTCCGCTTCACGGGCCAGCCGGGCGCGCTGGGCGCGGCGCGGGCGGATGAGGTGAAGGAGGTGGTGGTGAACCTGCTGGAGAACGCCAGAAACGCGGGCGCCCGGGTCGTCGACGTCACGGTCGGACCGGCACGGATCGAGGTGGCCGACGACGGCTCGGGCATCGCCCCCGACCTGCTTCCCCGCATTTTCGAGCCGCGGTTCTCGACCACCACCAGCGGCTCGGGCCTGGGCCTCGCGATCGTGCGGCGGCTAGTGGAAAGCTGGGGCGGGCGGATCGAGGTCGAGAGCGAGCTGGGGCGGGGAAC
>DATEJD010000423.1:0-20183 GCA_035278325.1 Gemmatimonadales bacterium
CCGGCCTCCTCGAACCCCTTGAGCCGGAGCAGGCAGGCCTCGCACCGCCCGCAGGCGGTCCCGTCCGCCGCGGGGTCGTAGCAGGTGCTCGTGAGGCTGTAGTCGAGTCCCAGCTCCAGGCCGCGCGCCACGATCTGGGCCTTGGTGAGACGGAGGAGGGGCGTGTGGATCGTGAGCCGGCCCCCTTCGACGCCGGCGCGGGTCGCGAGGTCGGCCATCCGGGCGAAGGCCTCGAGGTATTCGGGCCGGCAGTCGGGGTAGCCGCTGTAGTCGAGCGCGTTGGCGCCGAGGTAGATGTCGTGGGCGCCGAGGGTCTCCGCCCAGGCGAGCGCGAGCGAGAGGAAGATGGTATTCCGCGCGGGGACGTAGGTGCCCGGAATACGGGTGCCGATTTCCGCCATCGGCGTGTCCTTGGGCACCGGCTGGTCGGCCGTGAGGGCCGAGCCGCCGAACGCGCGCAGGTCGAGGTCGATCACGACGTGCTGGCGGATGCCCAGCCGCTCGGCCACCCGCATGGCGGCGTCCAGCTCCACCGCGTGGCGCTGCCCGTAACGCACGCTCAAGGCGTGGACGTCGAAGCCGTCGCGCTGGGCAATGGCGGCCGTGGTGGTGGAATCCATCCCGCCGCTCAGGAGGACCACCGCCCTGGGAGGTGTCATGCGCGAAAGGTAGGGTGGGGCCAGGAGGCTGTCATGTCGCCTTGCCTCGGCCCAGGAGGTGGCGCAGGGCGGGCTCGAGCTCAGGGTAGCGGAAGCCGAACCCCGAGGCCTGGAGCCTGGCCGGCAGCACCCGCTGGCTCGAGAGGATGGCCACGTCCGCCATCTCCCCGAACGCGAGCCGGAGCGCGGGCGCCGGCACCGGGAGCAGCGCGGGGCGGTTGAGCACGCGGCCCAGGGTCGCGGTGAATTCACGGTTGGTCACCGGATTCGGCGCGGTGGCATTGACCGGACCCGAGAGCGAGTCGGTCATGAGCAGGTGATGGATGGCGCCGAGGAGATCGTCCATCGCGATCCAGCTCATCTGCTGCCGCCCGCTGCCCAGCGGGCCGCCCACGCCGGCCTGGAAGGGCGGCAGCATTCGGCCCAGCACACCGCCGGCAGGCGTCAACACCAGGCCGAAGCGCGGCAGGACCGCGCGGATGCCGGCCGCGGACGCGGGCTCGGTGGCCGCTTCCCACTCCCGCCCGACTTCGGTGAGAAAGTCGGGTGCGGGGGCGAGGGTGGCGCTTTCCTCGGTGAGGGTTTCGTCACCCCGGTTGCCGTAGATCCCCACCGCCGAGGCCGACACCAGTACGGCTGGCCGGCGGTTCAGTCGGCCCAGGGTCTCCGCAAGGAACCGGGTGCCGATTCCGCGGCTGTCCCGGATCCGCCGCCTCCGATCGGGCGTCCACCGAGCGGCGATGTTCTCGCCGGCGAGATGGATCACCGCGTCGAGCCCCTCGAGGCGCTGGGCCTCGATCCGACCCAGGTGCCAGTCCCACGAGGCCTCGCCTTCCCCCGCGCGGCGCCCGTGGACCACGCGGACCACGTGGTGGCCGCCCGTGGTGAGAAACGGCACCAGCGCCCGCCCGATCAGGCCGCTGGCCCCGGTCACCGCGATTCTGAGCCGCGGGCGGCCGTCGAAGCGCGCGTGCGCCTCGAGGTCCTGACGGAGCGTCTCGTGCCGGTAGGTGAGCAGCCGGTCGAGCCGCGGGCGGATCAGGGCCGGCGCCGCCGCGGACCCGACCGGCCCCAGCGGCGGCGCGTACTCGATTCGGTCGGTGAGAATGCAGGCGTCCGCGCCATCGGGCTCTACGAGGTGATGGTGCACCCAGTGGGAAAAGGGGCCCCGGATCTGCTCGTCGGTGAACTGGTGGCCGGCTTCGTAGTCACGGTGCCGCGCCACCCAGCGAAACCCGAACGGCCCGCCGATCTTCACCGTCACCTGCCCGCCATCCTCGATGCCGCCGGATCGCTCGAGCACCGCCATGCGCTCCCACGGCGGGGTGAGCCGCTCGAGCGCACCCGGGCGGGTGTGCCAGGTGAAGACGGTGTGGGCGGGAAACGGGAGTCGGACGGACCGCTCGTGGACCGTAGAACCGGATGGCATCGTTGAAGTATGCCAACCGCCTCGGGCCAGCAAAAGCCCGCGCAATCGCTTGCCTGGCCTGAGGCCGGGCGTAACTTCCCGCAACCCGCATCCCTGGACAACCCGCATCCCGGAGCTGCCATGTCCCGCCGGTTCACCGGCTCGGCCGCGCTGCTCGTCGCGCTCGCCGGTCCGCTCTCCGCTCAAGCGCCCGATTCGGCGGCGGTCTCGCCTTTCCGTCCGCTCGCGCTGCCCGCGCCCAGCGAGGTGCGCACGGGCTCGGGGCGGCCGGGGCATGCCTACTGGCAGCAGCGGGTCGATTACCGCATCCAGGCCACCCTCGATCCCGAACGGCACGAGCTGCGCGGGCGCGAGACGATCCACTACGTCAACCGCAGCCCCGACCGGCTGCCGTATCTCTGGCTGTTCCTGGAGCAGAACATCTGCGCTCCCCGCAGCGTGACCAACCAGCTCGATCAGCCGCCGCTGGTATTCCTCGGATCTACCTTCGACTTCTCCTGCAAGGGCTTCGCCGGCGGCCTCACGCTCGACCACGTCCGGATCGGGCTTCGCACCGTGCCCACCGTGACCTACGGCACGACCATGCGGGTGGACCTGCCGCAGCCGCTCGCACCGGGCCAGTTCGTGGACCTGGACATCGGCTGGCGGTTCACCGTGCCGGACTACGGCGCGGGCCGGATGGGTCGGGACGGCACCCTGTACCAGCTGGGCCAGTGGTATCCGCGGGTCGCGGTCTACGACGACGTCCGCGGCTGGAACCACGAGCCCTACATTGGCGGCGGCGAGTTCTACCTGGAGTACGGCCGCTTCGAGGTGGCCATCACCGTTCCCGCGGGCTACATCATCGGGGCCACCGGCACGCTGCTCAATCCTGCCGAGGTTCTGACGCCCTCGCAGCGCGCCCGGCTGGCGCGGGCGCGCGGATCGCGGGTGGCCGTGGCGGTCATCACCGCGGAAGAGGCGGGCAACGCCGCCCGCACCCGCCCCTCCGCCACGGGAACCCTGACCTGGCGCTTCGCCGCCGACAGCGTGCGCGACTTCGCCTTCGGCGCCGCGCCGGATTTCCGCTGGGACGCGAGCGGTTACCGCGGAACCATGGTCCACACGCTGTACCGCACCTCCGCGCCGGAATGGGAAGAGGCCAATCGCATCGTGCGCGACGCGGTCGAGTACTACAGCGAGCAGTGGTATCCCTACCCCTACGCCCACATCACGAGCATCGAGGGGCCGATCGAAGGGATGGAGTACCCCATGATCACGTTCTGCCCGCGCTCGCCGAGCCGGGAGGAGCGTCAATGGGTGCTGGCCCACGAGCTGGGCCATCAGTGGGTGCCCATGATCGTGGGCTCCAACGAGCGGCTCTATCCCTGGATGGACGAGGGGTTCAACACCTTCATCGATCTGGGGAACGCGGCGCGCTACTTCAGCGGCACCGCCTACGGCGACACGATCGAGGTGCACCCGCTCCACCTGTACCCCGACCACGCGATTCCGGGAAAGGAGCAGGCGCTCATCAGCCGGCCGGTCGAGTCCCACGACCTGTTCTGGACCGCCTACCAGAAGCCGGCGCTCATGATGCAGACGCTGCGTTACGAGGTACTGGGGAAGGAGCGGTTCGATTCCGCGTTCCGCGAGTATCTACGCACCTGGGCGTTCAAGCATCCGACGCCGGCCGATTTCTTCCGGCTCATGCGGGACCAGTCGGGGATGGACCTGGATTTCTTCTGGCGGGACTGGATCTACACGACGGCTCGGCTGGATCAGGCGGTGGACTCGGTCCAGGCCACCGACAGCGCGCAGACCATCTTCCTCTCCAATCGCGGCACCATGACCCTGCCGGTGGAGCTCGAGCTCCGCTACCAGGACGGCCACACGGCGAGGATCCGGCTGCCGGTCGAGATGTGGAATCTCGGTCCGCATTTCAAGTATCGGGTTCCGTCGGGGCAGCGGATCACCGCGGTGGTGATCGATCCGCGCGGCGCCCTGCCGGATGTCGATCGGGCGAACAACAGCTTGACGCGCTGACCGGCTCCGTCGCTAACGCCTGGCGCTTCGGATCAGCAGCAGGTCGGCGATGTTGTCGCGGGTGAGAAGCCCAACGAGCGCGCCGCCCGCGTCCACTACCGGCAACGCCGGCAGTCCGCTCGCGCGGAGCCGATCCAGCGCCTCCTGGAAGCCCAGCGTCGGCGGCACGGTGGGCGCGGAGCTGGTCATGGCCTCGCCGACCGTGGCGCCAGGGCCCAGGCGGTTGAGCCCCCGAATCAGGTTGTCCCGGGTCAGGATCCCCTCCGTCCGCCCCAGGTTGTCCACCACCGGAAACTCCCGCTGTTCGCCGGCGAGCAGCAGGTCCACCGCCTGCTGCAGGGAGGCGTAGACCGGAATGGTCCGGAAGTCGGTCACCATCATCTGCGACACCGTCAGACCCTGGCCCGCCAGGCGGGTCGCCACCGCGCTCGCCTCGCTGCCCGCGCCGAGGAAGATGAAGAAGGCCACCAGCAGCCAGATCGGCTGGCTCCACATGAAGCCGGCCACGCCCAATACGAGCGCGAACATCTGCCCGACCGCGCCGGCAATGCGGGTTCCCCGGGCGAGACCCATGCGCCGGGCGAGCAGCGCGCGGAGCACCCGTCCGCCATCGAGCGGAAACGCGGGGATGAGATTGAAGACGAGGACGGCCGTGTTCACGATCAGCAGGTGCACCACGAACGGCACATCTTCGGGGTAGGTACCGCGGCCGGCCAGCGCACCGCCGGTGTCCCGGGCCGCCTGGAGGATGCCGGTGGCGGTCTCGCCGGTCGTCAGCGCGGCCGCGAACAGGATCACGATGATTGCGACCGTCACCGCCGGCCCCGCCAGCGCCACCAGGAGCTCCTGGCGGGGCGCCTCGGGAATCCGCTCGAGCCGCGCCACCCCGCCGATGGGCAGCAGGATGACGTCGGGGGTTCGGACCCCGAAGCGCCGCGCCATGGTGATGTGGCCGAATTCGTGGAGGACGATGCAGAGGAAGAACGCGACGAAGAAGATGGTGTAGCCCAGCGCGGCGGCGGGCCCCGCGGCGCTCCACACGGCGTACGCGATCCAGCCGAGCAACAGGAGGAAGGTCACGTGAACCTTGACCTCCGTCCCCGCGATCCGTGCGATGGTGTACGACCACCTCATGCTCGGCCCCCTTCCCGCCGGCGCCGGACAGCCCGGCGCCTGCGGAAAGATATTACCGGCCGGAGGGGTCGCTGGCTGCCGCCGACCTCAGCCGGCCACGCGCAGGCTGAGCGGGACGCGTGCCGTGAGCTGGAGCGGCACCGCCGCGCACACCGGCGGCGCTGGCTCGCGTACCGCGTGCCGCTCGGCCCAGGCCGCGAGGGTGCGGCGGAAGATGATCTGGGCCTCGATCGAGGGCAGATTGAAGTACCGGACGTAGTGCATGATGGCGTCGTCCGGGCTCATCTCGTCCTGCAGCAGGGTGACCGTCTCGAGCGCCATCGAGACGTGGGTCGCGGCCACCGCCTCGTCCGACACCGACGCGGCCATCCGGCAGTCCAGGCTGGTCTCCTCCTGGAGCTGCGCCCGCCGGCGGAGGCTGTCGAACAGCTGGTCGGGACGGAGCTGGGTCCAGCCGCCGGAGCCGTGCGCATCGGGCTCGGGGTAGTCGCGGGCGGCCGGGGCGAGCGCGATGAGCGCGCGAGCCCGCACGGTCTGCTCCATCGCGTGCGGCACACCCACTTCCCGGAAATACCGGTCGAGCGCGTCCTCGACGCTCATCCGGCCGCGCAGGCGGCGGACGAATTCCACGGCCTGGGTGCGGTATGTATCGGCCAGCGACTCGAACGCCTTGGCGAACAGCACCTGCAGGCGAAGGCGCAGCGGAGGCGAGAACCGGCGGGCGACAATCAGACTGGGCGCAGCCATGGTGCACCTCTCTTCCGTGAGGCAGTGCAGAATCTGAATCGGATTGATGTCGTGTGATGCGACGGCTAAAAAATGCGAGGATCATGCCCGCACGCCGCGCGAGGTGAGCCACGGCTCTCCTTTCTATCTCATTGTTATTGAATTGATTGCGGGCCGTGCGAAGGGCTGCGCGGATGGGCTGAATTGCCCTCTGTTGCGCCGGCGCTACTGCTCGCGGGAGACTGCTGTGGGGCGGGGAAGCCGGCGCGAAGCTCCAAGCCGGAGTGGTCCAGGGGTCTCGTGGAGGCATTCTCCCCGAAAGGCCATTACATTTTTCGCCTTCCACGTTCCAGGAGTCGCGCCATCGCCAGCACTGTCGTCGCCCCGCCGAGCTGGACCATCAAGGACGCCGAGAAGCTCTACAACATGAGCGGCTGGGGCCAAGGCTACTTCCGGGTGAGCCCGGAAGGGCACGTCACCGTGCATCCCGACGCCAATCGCAAGCGCGGGCTCGACCTGTACCAGCTCGCGATGGACCTGAACGCCCAGGGCGTCGGGCTCCCGCTCCTGCTTCGGTTCAGCGACATCCTGCGCTCCCGCATCCAGTCGCTCGCGTCCGAATTCACCAGCGCGATCAAGGAGTTCGGCTACGAGGGCAGCTACACCACCGTCTACCCGGTGAAGGTGAACCAGCAGCGCCACGTGGTGCAGGAGATCGTGGAGTTCGGGGCGCCGCACGGGGTCGGGCTCGAGTGCGGCAGCAAGCCCGAGCTCCAGGCGATCCTCGGCCTCAACGAGAGCACCAATCACCTCATCGTCTGCAACGGCTACAAGGACGAGGAGTTCATGCGGCTGGCGCTCATGGGCCAGCGGCTCGGCCACACGGTGATGATCGTGCTCGAGCAGCTGAACGAGCTCGAGGTGCTGCTCAAGGTGGCGGACGAGATGGGCGTCCAGCCCACGGCCGGCGTGCGGGTCAAGCTCGCGACCGAGGGCTCCGGCCGATGGGCCAAGAGCGGCGGCGAGCGCTCCAAGTTCGGGCTGGGCGCGGTGGAGTTGGTGCGCCTGCTGGACCAGCTCGCCCGCCTGGGCCGGAAGGACATCCTCAAGCTGGTCCACTTCCATCTCGGCAGTCAGATCACCGACATCCGCTTCGTGAAGGCCGGGCTGGAGGAGATCGGCCGATACTACGCGGAGCTGCGCGGGATGGGCTTCGACCTGACCCACGTGGACGTGGGCGGCGGGCTGGGCGTGGACTACGACGGGTCGCGCTCGACCCGTCCGGCGAGCATGAACTACTCGCTCCGGGAGTACGCCAACGACGTGGTCTACACCATCGGGAACGTCTGCCGCGCCGAGAGCATCCCGATGCCGCACCTGATCTCGGAATCGGGTCGCGCCATCACCGCGCACCACGCGCTGCTGCTCATCAACGTCATCGATGTCGAGTCACAGATCGAGCCGGTGCCACCCGAACTCGACCGGGACGCGCACCCGCTGCTCAAGGACATGGCGGAGAACCTCGACGGCCTGACCGCGGATCGGATCGAGGAAGCGTTCCACGACGCCGTGTTCGCCAAGGAGCGGGCCCAGGAGTACTTCGCGAGCGGCGTGTTCTCGCTGCGCGAGAAGGCCAACGCCGACCAGCTCTACCTCGTGACGCTCAACGCGATTCAGCAGGCCATGGGAGAGGATCGCTCGGCCTTCCCCGAGATCGCCGCGCACATCGACGGCGAGCTGGTGGATCGCTACTTCTGCAACTTCTCCGTGTTCCAGTCGCTCCCCGACAACTGGGCCATCGATCAGCTGTTCCCCATCATGCCCATCCACCGGCTCACCGAACCGCCCACCCGCCGTGGGACCCTGCAGGATGTGACCTGCGACTCCGACGGCGTGATCGACCGGTTCGCCGGCGGACGCAAGGGCAAGCCGTCGCTCGAGGTGCACCCGTTGCACGAGGGCGAGCCCTACATCCTGGGCATCTTCCTTACGGGCGCGTATCAGGAGATCCTGGGCGATCTTCACAACCTGTTCGGCGACACCAACGCCGTCCACGTCCGGCTCACGGAACAGGGTTACGAGATCACCGACCTGGTCCATGGCGACACCGTGACCGAGGTACTCAACTACGTCCAGTTCCACGCCTCCGACCTGCTCGCCACCTGGCGCCGCAAGGTGGCGGCCGCGAAGGGGCTGAGCCGGCAGGAGGCCAACAGCTTCATCGCCGACTTCGTGGGAGGGCTGGAGGGGTACACGTACTTGGAAGGGGATGTGCCGGTAGGGTGAGCGGTAAGCGGTGAGCGGGAACGGCGTCACCCTGAGCGAAGCGAAGGGGGCATGCGTTCGGGCATGCCCCCTTCACTGCGTTCAGGGTGACTCCACCGCCTCTCGCTCACCGCTCACCGTCTAGGCCTCCTGCGACTCGTACATGTCGCGCAGCTTGCTCACCACCGCCGGATCGGCCAGCGTCGTCGTGTCGCCCAGGGCCCGTCCCTCGGCGATGTCCTTGAGCAGCCGGCGCATGATCTTCCCGCTCCGGGTCTTGGGAAGGTCCGCCGAGAAGAAGATGTCGTCGGGGCGGGCGATGGCGCCGATCTTTACCGTGACATGGGCCTTGAGCTCGTCCTTGAGCGTGGGCGACGCCTGGTTCCCGTCTTTGAGGGTGACGAAGGCGGCCAGCGCCTGTCCCTTAATGTCGTGTGCCCGACCCACCACCGCCGCCTCGGCCACCGAGGGGTGGTCCACGAGCGCACTCTCCACTTCCATGGTGCCGATGCGATGCCCGGCGACGTTGAGCACGTCGTCGACCCGGCCCAGGATCCACCAGTAGCCTTCGTCGTCGAGCTTGGCGCCGTCCCCGGTGAAGTAGCGACCCGGAAAACGACTCCAGTAGATCTCGCGATACCGCTCGTCGTCGCCGAAGATCGTCCGCAGCATGCCCGGCCACGGCTTGGCGATCGTGAGGAATCCGCCGCCCGACTCGAGCCGGGTGCCCTTGCCGTCCACCAGCTCCGGCGTGATGCCGGGGTAGGGAATCGTGGCCGAGCCGGGCTTCGTCGCCACCACCGCCGGCAGCGGGGTGATCATGATGCCGCCGGTTTCGGTCTGCCACCAGGTATCGACGATGGGGCAGCGACCCTTCCCGATGTTGGTGTGATACCAGATCCACGCCTCGGGATTGATCGGCTCCCCAACCGTGCCCAGGAGTCGCAGGGTCGAGAGATCGTGGCGGTTGGGGTGCTCGACGCCCCACTTCATGAACGCGCGGATGGCGGTCGGCGCGGTGTAGAAGATGGTGACGCCGTAGGTGTCGATCAGGCGCCAGAAGCGATCGCGCTCGGGCCAATCGGGCGCGCCTTCGTACATGAGGACCGTGGCTCCATTGGCCAGCGGTCCGTACACGATGTAGGAATGGCCCGTCACCCAGCCCACATCGGCGGTGCACCAATACACGTCGCTGTCGTTCAGGTCGAACACGTGCCGCGCCGTCGAGGCCACGTGGGTGAGATAACCGCCGGTGGTGTGGACGATGCCTTTGGGCTTTCCGGTGGTGCCGGACGTATAGAGGATGAACAACAGGTCTTCCGCGTCCATCGCCTCGGCCGGACAGGCGGGCGACTCCCGCTCGAGCAGCTCGTGCCACCAGTGGTCGCGCCCCTCGGTCATGCCGGCGCCCGACTCCTCCCCCACCCGACGGAGCACGATGCAGTGCTTGATCGACGGCGCCTCGGCCATGGCGGCGTCGGCCATCCGCTTGAGCGGCTGGACCTGGCCGCGGCGGTAGCCACCGTCGGCGGTAATCACGGCCACCGCGCCGGCATCGTTGATCCGATCCCGGAGCGCCTCGGCCGAGAATCCACCGAAGACGACCGAGTGGACCGCGCCCATGCGCGCGCAGGCCAGCATCGCGACGGCGGCCTCGGGCACCATCGGCATGTAGATCGCGACCCGGTCGCCCCGGCGCACCCCCAGGCGCTTGAGCGCGTTGGCGCACCGTCCCACTTCCCGCGCCAGGTCCCAGTAGGTGAGCACCCGCCGGTCGCCCGGCTCGCCCTCCCAGATGATGGCCGCCTTGTTGCGGCCCGGTCCGCGGAGGTGCCGATCCAGGCAGTTAACCGACGCGTTGAGCTTCCCGCCGACGAACCACTTCGCGTGCGGCGGGTTCCACTCGAGCACCTGGCTCCACGGCGCCATCCACTCGAGGGTCTTGGCCTGGTCTTCCCAGAACCGCTCAGGGTTCTGGCCCGCGGTGTAGAGCGCGTTGGTGGCGGCGGACCGCGCGGCGAACTCGACGGTGGCGGGGAAACGCCGCTTCTCGGAGAGCAGAGTCTCGAGCTCGTCGCTCATGGGGCTCAGCGCCTTTCGATCGGCACGAAGGGCCGTTCGGTCTGCCCGGTGTAGATCTGGCGGGGCCGGGCGATCTTCTGATCCTTGTCCAGCAGCATCTCCTCCCACTGGGCCAGCCACCCCGGCATCCGCCCGAGCGCGAAGAGCACGGTGAAGTAGTCCGTCGGATACCCCATCGCCTGGTAGATGAGCCCGGAGTAGAAGTCGACGTTGGGGTACAGCTTCCGCTTGATGAAGTACTCGTCCTCCAGCGCGATCCGCTCGAGCTCCAGCGCGATTTCGAGCTTGGGGTTGAGCCCGGTCTGCTGGAACACGTCGTCGGCTACCCGCTTGATGAGCTTGGCCCGCGGATCGTACGACTTGTACACCCGGTGCCCGAAGCCCATCAGCCGCCCCCGTCCGGCCTTCACCTCCTCGATGAAGCGCGGAATGTTCTTCTTGTCGCCGATCTCATCGAGCATCAGCAGCACGGCCTCGTTGGCGCCGCCGTGCAACGGGCCGTACAGCGCCGCGATCCCGGCGCTGATGGCCGAGAACGGGTCGACGTGCGACGAGCCGACCGCCCGCACGGCGCTGGTGGAGCAGTTCTGCTCGTGATCGGCATGGAGGATGAGCAGGATCTCGAGCGCGTGCTGCAGCACCTTGTTGGCCTTGTGGCGGCCGCCGATGCTGAACGTCATGTTGACGAAGTTGCCGATGTAGTCGAGATCGTTGTCGGGGAACACGAACGGCAGCCCGCGCGAGTGCCGGAACGCGAACGCCGCGATGGTGGGCGCCTTGGCCAGCAGGCGAACCCGCTGCAGGTACCGGTTGGCCGGATCGTGGATGTTCTTCGCGTCGGGATAAAACGTCGACAGCGCGCCCACCACGCCGAGCAGCATGCCCATGGGGTGGGCGTCGTAGCGGAAGCCTTCCAGGAACTTGGTGATGTTGGTGTGGACGTAGGTGTGGTACTTGATCGTCTCTTCCCACGTCTGGAGCTGGGCCTTGGTGGGCAGCTCGCCCTCGCACAGCAGGTAGGCCACTTCCAGGAAGCTCGCGCGCTCGGCCAGCTGCTCGATCGGGTACCCGCGGTAGCGCAGAATACCCTTGTCGCCGTCGATGAAGGTGATGGCGCTCCGGCAGGCGGCCGTGTTCATGAAGGCCGGGTCGTACGTCATCATGCCGAAATCGTCGCTCGCGACCTTGATCTGGCGGAGGTCCGTGGCCTTGATGGTCTCGTTCTCGATCGGCACCTCGTAACTCTTGCCGGTGCGGTTATCCGTGATCGTGAGCGTGTCTTTGGCCACGAGCCAGCTCCTTCATGAGTCGAGCGAAGGTCAGGGTGCGTCTCGATCCGAGTATAACGAGAGCCGGGTGGGGTCCGCCACCCGAGAAATGACCCGGTGCACCGCCGATCACGCGTGCGATTCGGTGCGGTCGCGCCCGCGCGAGCCGGGCCCGCGGTGCCGACGGGGCCGTCGGCGGCGGTGATGACGCATTAGGCGGAGACGGAAAGACGGAAGGACGGAAAGGGACATCGTCGAAGGCGGATATCGTGCGGGTCGTCCGGTCGGCCGGAGCGAAGCGGGGAGGGGCCGAAGCGCCACTGCGTCGTTTTGTGGCGTTTCGGCCCCTCCCCGCTTCGCACAGCCGGGCGTCGAAGCTACGGCACGACTATCCCCCCGCCGGCAAGGTCACGCTGCACGTCGTATCGAACCCGCCCCGCGTGTTGTACACCGTCGTCACGGTGAGGCGCCGCGGCCGGAGCACCGCGAACAAGTCCTCGGCGATCTTGGCGGTGGCGTGCTCCTGGAAGATACCGACGCTCCGGTAGCTGGTGACGTAGTACTTGAGGCTCTTGAGCTCGATGCAGCGGTCGTTCGGGATGTAAGCGATCCTGAGCGTGGCAAAGTCGGGCAGCCCGCTGTAGGGACACA
The DNA here is from genome assembly GCA_035278325.1 of Gemmatimonadales bacterium. GTDB lineage: Bacteria > Gemmatimonadota > Gemmatimonadetes > Gemmatimonadales > GWC2-71-9 > CAVVWJ01. The sequence continues at coordinate 12,240 of DATEJD010000423.1, forward strand.
CGGGGCTGAACTCGCGGGTCTCGGTCAGGATCTCCTGCTCGGGCCCGGCGTACTCGAACGTCTCCAGCACCGCGACATCGACTGCCTCGGGGCCGGTAAAGGGAATGGTCCTGCCTTCTGCAATGGCCATCGGCTCTGCGGCTCGGTTTGAGGATGCCGAAAGATACCCGGGCGCCCAGCAGGTCACGACCCGACGCCTACACGTCCTCCCGTACCATGCCCTGCTCGAGCCAGGCGTGCTCGCCGCGGATCACCTGCTGGGCGGCGGCGTAGGTGGCGACGTCGTCGTTGTCGAACACCGCCGCGAAGCGGTCCTCGATCCGGCGGCGGGCCTGGCGACTGAACAGGTCGGCCAGCTCGACGGGGCCCCGGTTGGCGGGATCGCGGGCGGCCATGGCGTGCGCGCGGCTGCACGCGGCGGTGATGGCGAGCAGCTCCGCGCCGATCTCGACCAGGCGGCCCAGCACGGCCTGGCGCTTCTCGAGCTTTGGCCCGAACCGCACCATGCAGTGGAACAGCGTGCGGGCCAACTTGCGGCTGGCGCGGTCCACGAACCGGACATGGGGGGCCAGCGAGCCGAACTCGCCGTAGCCGACCCGGCCCCTGAGGCCGAGCCACAGGCGCGGATACCAGGTGGCATAGAACAGCCCGGAACGGACCAGGGCACTCAGCTTCTCGCCGGTCGAGGTCTTGGGATCGATCAGCGCGCCCGCCAGCTTGAGGTGGGTGTCCACCGCCTCGCGCGCGATGAACAGCCGCATGATCTCGCTGGACCCCTCGAAGATCAGGTTGATGCGGTAGTCGCGCATCATGCGCTCGACCGCCTCGGGCCGCTCGCCTCGGCTCCGAAGGCTGTCGGCGGTCTCATAGCCGCGCCCGCCCTTGATCTGCAGCGCGTCGTCCACGATCCGCCAGCCCACCTCGGTGTTCCACATCTTGGCCATCGCGGCCTCGAGCCGGATGTCGGCGCCGCCCCGGTCGGCCAGGAGGGAGGCCAGGTCCGCTACCGCCTCCATCGCGAAGATCTCGGCGGCCATGCGGCCGAGCTTCTGGGCGATCGCGTCGTGCTTGCCGATCGGCTGCCCCCACTGCACCCGCTCCGCGGCCCACCGACGCGCGATCGCGAGCGCGCGCTTGGAGCCCGCCACCGCCGAAGCCGGCAGGGTCAGCCGCCCGGTGTTGAGCGTAATCAGCGCGAGCTTGAGGCCCTTGCCCTCGCCCCACAGCACGTTCTCCACCGGCACCTTCACGTCGGTGAACCGGATGATGCCGTTCTCGATGGCCCGGAGCCCCATGAAGTGAAGCCGCTGCACCACCTCGACCCCGGGCCAGGCGGTCTCGACGATGAAGGCCGTGATCTTCTTGGGGCCGGTACGGGCCATGACCACCATGAGCTCCGCGATGGTGCCGTTAGTGCACCAGAGCTTCTCGCCGTTGAGCACATAGTGGGTGCCGTCCTCCGAGAGGACGGCCGTGGTCTGCATCGCGGCCGGGTCGCTCCCGACGTTGGTCTCGGTGAGGGCGAATGCGCTCACGGCGCCTTTGGCCAGGCGCGGCAGATAGCGGCGTTTCTGCTCCGGCGTGCCGAACATCTTGAGCGGCTGCGGCACGCCGATCGACTGCGCCGCCGAGAGGAGCGCGGTGAGATTGCCGTCCACGCTCGTGACCATGCCGATCGCGTGGGTGTACGCGGTCTGGCTCAGGCCGAGGCCGCCATACTCCTGCGGGATCTTGATGCCGAAGGCCCCGATGTCCCGGAGGCCCTGGATCACCTCCGGGGGAATCTTCCCCTCGCGATCGATGCGGTCGCTATCCACCCGCTCGCGAAGGAAGCGCTCCAGGCGCTCCATGAAGGGTCGGGCGCGCTCGACATCGGCGGGATCCATGGCCGGGAACGGGTGCACCAGGTCGAGCCGGAAGGAGCCCTCGAACAGCTCGCGGACGAAGCTGGGGGCCTGCCATTCCTTCTCTCGCGCCGCTTCGGCAACCTCGCGCGCCTCTTGCTCGGTGGCGAGCGGCTGACGCGGTGGGGCAGGGGGCGTGAGGACGTCAGTCATGGCTCTCGGCCTCGGCAAGAGTGGACGCCGTCGAACGCGTGAGCCCGGCGAGTCCGTAGAGCACCAGGCTCACCACGTGGCGCTTGCGGCGCTCGAAGTCGGTGACGCGCTCGAGGGCGACGCCGACGGCCGGCGCGACGGTGCGGGCATGGATCAACGGGAACCAGCAGAGCGAGATGATGCTGAGGAGGAGCTGGGCGGCATCGCCTGACTCGGCATCGTCCAAGCCCAGCTCGGCGCTGATGGCGGCGAGCGCCTCCTGGCCGGCCGAAAGGTGGCTCACTCCCTCGGGAAGGCCCGCGCCGCTCAAGGCTTCCCGCTCGATGAGACGGACGAAGTTGGGTCGAGCGGCAAGAAAATCGAAGTAGTCCGACACCGCGCCGGCGAGAATCGCCTCCGGCGTCTGATTGCTGGCCAGCGCGCGGGCACGGCCGGCGCGAACGGCCTCGCGGACCTCGGCGAAGGCTCGGTCGAGCACGGCGCGGTAGAGCTCGGCCTTGCTGCCGAAGAAGTAGCCCGGCGTTCCCCGGCTCACGCCGGCCGCGGCACCCACCTCGGTGAGGCTGGTGCTGTCGTAGCCGCGCTCCGCGAACAGCCGTTCCGCGGCATCGAGGATGGCCGATCGGCTGCGGTCGGCGTTCCGTTCTTTCTCTGCTGGAGTGGTCACGGTGTTCTCCGAACAATGAACTTGCTTGTCGTTCAGCAAGTTATGGATTGGTACACAACCGCGCAAGAGCCCGGGGCTCATCCCAGCCGCCGGGCTCGCCCTAATGCGCTACTCTTCAACGACTTGAGGCTACGCGCTCCGCCGTTCCAGCACCAGCTCCGTTTCGCTCGGAGCCGACTGGAGATACGCCTCCCTGGCCGCCGCAACGAGCCGGTCGGCGTTCTTGGGCACCACCTTCTTGAACAGTGTCAGCGACTGCTCCCACTGGACCAGCAGACGACGGGCCCGCGGGCTGGCCGTCTTCTCCTCGTGCTCCCGCACCAGCCGGTACAGCAGCGTGGCGTCCTGGTCGTCGAGCGGGGAGAGCTCGACCATGTCGCGGTTCACCCGCGACTCGAACGTCCCGGCTTCATCCACCACGTAGGCCACGCCGTTCGACATGCCGGCGCCGAAGTTCCGGCCCGCGCGGCCCAGCACCACGACGATCCCGCCCGTCATGTACTCGCAGCAATGGTTGCCGGCGCCCTCGATCACGGCCAAGGCGCCCGAGTTCCGCACCGCGAACCGGTCACCTGCCTGGCCCGCCGCGAACAGCTTCCCGGCGGTCGCCCCGTAGAGAATCGTGTTGCCGATGATCAGGTGCTGGTGCGACGCGTCCGCGTACGCCGCCCGGCGGAACGGCCGGATCACCAGCTCGCCGCCGCTCAGCCCCTTCCCGACGTAGTCGTTGGCCTCGCCCTCGAGCTCGAGGTGCATGCCGCGGCAGGTGAACGCGCCGAAGCTCTGGCCCGCGCTCCCGGTGAAGCGGAGCCGCACCGAGCCGGGCGGCAGCCCGGCGTCTCCGTGGCGCTCGGCGATGGCACCGGCCACCCGCGCCCCGACCGCCAGGTGGTGGTTGTGGATCGGGTAATTGCCCGAGAAGGGCAGGCCGCTCTCGAGGTACGGCTCGAGGTCGGTGAGCACCTCGTTGTCGAGCGACACCACGCCGGGACGGTCGTTGCGGGCCTCGGTGCGATGGCGCGCGCGGCTCATGCCGGCAAGGCCGTCCGACGGTGCCGGGGCCATCAGCAGCGAGAGGTCCAGCATCTGCGCCCGCGGGACATCGGGCCGCTCGACTCGCTGCAGCAGGTGGTTCCGGCCGATGATCTCATCCAGCCGCCGGAAGCCCATGGCGGCCAGGATCTGGCGCACCTCTTCTGCCAGCAGCGTGAAGTAGGTGATGACCTGGTCGGGTGTGCCCTTGAACTTGGCCCGGAGGTCCTCGCGCTGCGTCGCGATCCCGGTCGGACAGGTGTTGATGTGGCACTGCCGGGCCATGGCGCAGCCCATCGCGACCAGCGGCGCAGTGCCGAAGCCGTACGACTCCGCGCCGAGCAGCGCGGCGATGACCACGTCGCGGCCGGTCTTGAGGCCGCCGTCGGTCCGCACCTCGATGCGGTGGCGGAGGCCGTTTCGCACCAGCGTCGCCTGCGCCTCCGCGAGCCCCAGCTCCCAGGGCGAGCCGGCGTGCTTGATCGAGGAGAGTGGCGACGCACCCGTGCCGCCGTTGTGCCCCGCGATGAGGACATAGTCGGCGTATGCCTTCGCCACGCCGGCCGCGACCGTGCCCACGCCGGTCTCGGACACCAGCTTCACGCCAACCCGCGCGCGCGGGTTGACCGTCTTGAGGTCATGAATGAGCTGCGCCAGGTCCTCGATCGAGTAGATGTCGTGGTGTGGCGGCGGCGAGATGAGCGAGATCCCCGGCACCGCATGCCGAAGCCGGGCGATCAGGTCGGTCACCTTGTGGGCGGGCAGCTGGCCGCCTTCGCCGGGCTTGGCGCCCTGCACGATCTTGATCTCGAGCTCTTCCGCCCGGGTGAGGTACTCCGTGGTCACGCCGAACCGCGCGCTCGCCACCTGCTTGATGCGGTTGTCGGCGCGATCGCCGTTGGCGAACCCGTGGTAGTTATGGGGGTCCTCGCCGCCCTCGCCCGAGTTGGATCGCGCCCCCATGCGGTTCATCGCGATGGAGAGCGTGGCGTGCGCCTCCGGCGAGAGCGCCCCGAGCGACATCGCCGAGGACACGAACCGGGTCCGGATCGATTCGGCCGACTCCACTTCCTCGAGCGGCACCGGTGTTCCTTCGCGCACCGCGAGCAGGTCCCGCGGACCAGCGGGACGGCGGGCGCCGTGCTTGACCAGGAACCCGCCGTAGGCCTCGGCCGCGTTGGCCTTCACCGCCTGTTGCAGCGCCACCACCACCGGCGGCGCCCAGCCATGGTCCTCGCCATCCTTCCGGAACCGCACCCGTCCATGGTCGGGCAGCGACGGCGTCGGCGCCTCCGCCTCGGGGTACGCCGCGCGGTGCCGCGTCAGCACGTCCTCCGCGATCTCCTCGAACCCGATCCCACCCAGCGGCGAGGCCGTGCCCGCGAAGCAGGTGGCGATCACCTCGTGGCCCAGCCCGAGCACCTCGAAGATCTGCGCGCCGCAATACGAGCTCAGGGTCGAGATGCCCATCTTGGAGAGGATCTTGAGCAAGCCCTTCTCCGCCGCCGAGCGGAACTGGCCGCGCGCCTCCGCGGGGGAGGGACGCGGGGCCGCCTCGGCCTCGCGCTCCCGCCGGGACGGCTCGCGCGACTCGCCGAACATGCCGTCCAGCGTGGCCAGCGCGAGCCACGGGTGCACCGCCTCGGCGCCATAGCCGATGAGCGTCGCGAAGTGGTGGATGTCGAATGCGTCGCCCGCCTCCGCCACCAGGCCGACCCGCGCGCGGAGCCCGGTGTGGACCAGGTGCTGCCGCACGGCGCCCACCGCGAGCAGCATCGGAATGGGCGCGTGGGTGCCGTCGGCGGCGCGATCACTGATGATGAGGATGTGCGCGCCGCGTCTCGCCGCCCGCTCGGCCGCCCGACGGAGGGCGGTGAGGGCCGGCCGGAGCCCATCCACGCCGCGGGTGGTGTCCCACACCGCGTCGAGCGTCACCGTCGAGAACCCGGCCACGTTCCGGAGCGCCGCCATCTCCTCGGGCAGCAGCACGGGGTGCTCCAACCGGAGCATCCGGGCGTACACCGGGCGCTCGAGCAGCGGCGAGCCGCGCCGGCCCAGGTGCATGCGGAGCGACATCACCATCGACTCGCGGAGCGAATCGATCGGCGGGTTGGTGACCTGCGCGAACCGCTGCCGGAAGTAGGCGTACACGCTCTGCGGCACCGCCGAGAGCGGGGGGATCGGCGTGTCGTCGCCCATGCTCCACACGGGGTCGGCGCCGGTGCCGCCCATCGGCTCCAGCACCAGGCGCAGGTCCTCGAAGCCGTACCCGAAGCTCCGCTGGGCGCGGAGCAGCGCGTCGCCGGTGTGGACCGGTGGCACCCGCGCGGGATCGGGCGCCAGCGTGGCCATGTAGCGCGCCACCCAGCGGGCGTAGGGCCGTCGCCCCGCCACCTCGCGCTTGGCATCCTGGTTCCGGATCACCTCGCCTCGACGGGTATCGACCACCAGCACCTCGCCAGGGCCGACCTTCCCGCACTCGATGACCTCGCGCGGATCCAGGTCCACCAGTCCCACCTCGGAGCCGGACACCACCAGACCGTCCCGCCGCACCTTGTAGCGGGACGGCCGGAGCCCGTTCCGATCCACCGACGCGCCGCACAGCACACCGTCGGTGAACGCGATGGCCGCGGGGCCATCCCAGGGCTCGAGCACGCACTGGTGGTACTCGTAGAACGCCTTCACCGCGGGATCCAGGTCGGAGTACTTCTCCCACGCCTGTGGCACCATCATCATCGAGGTGTGCACCACATCGCGGCCCGAGCGGACCAGGAGCTCCATCGCGTTGTCGAGGCTCGCCGAGTCGCTCCCCTCCCGCCAGATGACCTGCCGCAGCCGCTCGATCTTCTTGCCCCACACGGGGGACGCGAACATCGGCTGGCGCATGGTCATGGCGTTTCGATTGCCCCACAGCGTGTTGATCTCGCCGTTGTGCGCCAGCAGGCGGAACGGCTGCGCCAGCGGCCAGCTCGGGAGGGTGTTGGTCGAGTAGCGCTGGTGGAACACCGCGATGGCGCTTTCGTACTCCGGGTAGCGGAAGTCGGTGAAGAACGCGGGGAGCTGGGTCCCGGTGAGCAGCGCTTTGTAGACGATGGTGCGGCAGGAAAGACTGCAGACGTAGAAGCCGGGGAGGTTTCGCTCCTCCGCGCGTCGCTCCATCTCTCGTCGGGAGAGGTACAGCGCCTGCTCCCACTGCTGCTCGTCCGCCGCCAACGCGGGCCGGCCCACCAGCACCTGCCGGATCACCGGGCATGAGGCCAGCGCCGTGGGGCCCAGCGCGGCGGAATTGGTCGGCACGTCGCGCCAGCCCAGGAATGGAATCCCGTCCTCAGCCAGCACGGCTTCCACCAGGGCCACGGCCTCACCGAGGGCCTGGGGCTCACGCGGGAAGAAGAACGCGCCCACGCCGAACGGGAGCCCCGGCTGCAGGTGCAGGCCCAGGCGGTAGGCGTCGCGGTAGAAGAGGCGGTGCGGGATCTGGGTGAGAAGGCCCGCCCCGTCGCCGGAATTGTCGGTCGACGCGGCGCCCCGGTGGGCGACGCGGGCGACCGCCTCGAGCGCCATGCCGATGACCTCGTGCGAGCGCACGCCCGAGGCGTGGGCCACGAAGCCGACGCCGCAGGCGTCGTGCTCGCGCGAAGCGTCGAGCGCCTCATCGGCGAAGGTGGCGGCGTGTCGAGGGTCCGACGAGCGGGAACCGGCCGGGTGGATCCGCTGCCCAGGGGCGGCCATGGTACCTCCTGCGATGTGGGCCCCTGGCGGCCGGAGAGGCCGATGCGGGGCAAACAAAAGGCCCGCTCTTGTCGGGAGCGGGCCGGGGTCTGGTCGCGAGCGCGCAGCCTTACCCGGTCGCCCCCGTAGCGGTGGCGAGGTTAATAAGGGCGGCGACCGGCTTAAGCTGCGCGTTCATGGCCGTATTATTATGCACCGGCGTGAATGTGTCAAGCGCCTCTCCCCCCTTGACATCCGTCGGGTCCGACCGTTAGGCTGGATGTCCTGAGTCGGCCGCCGGGCGTCTCCCGGCCACCCTCGGCTTCGATCGGAACCCATGCTCTTCGGCCTCGTGCTCGTCGTCGTCCTCCTTAGCCTCCTGCTTACCATCCTTATTGGTGAGCCAGGGGTCCGCGGCGTGCCGACACGAGCAGGGTGAGAGCGTAAGTCTCCATCGAATGCAACCGGCGCCGCGGA
>DATEJD010000424.1:0-10560 GCA_035278325.1 Gemmatimonadales bacterium
TCCACCCATCTACGCATCCACGCTGGAATGCCTTTCCGGCCGTCAGGAGGACAGCATGGCCCCGATCAATGAACTCGACCGCTTCCGCACTGTGTGGAACATGGAGGCGCAGCTCACCAACCGGCTGCTCGAGGCGCTTCCGCCCGACCAGTACGACTTCCGTCCCGATCCCAAGGGCCGCTCGCTCGGTGAGATGGCGTGGCATCTCGCCGAGATCGATGGCTACACCAGCTTCGGCGTCTCGAAGGGTGCCGTCACCTTCCAGGAGGCGCCGCCCAACATGCAGCGTCCGCGTGAGGTCCGGCTCCTCGCGCCGGGTTATCGCCGGGTCCACGACGACGCGGTGGCACGGCTGGCCAACCTGACCGAAGATCAGCTCGATAAAGAGATCCCCTTCGCCGACCGCCGGATGCCGATTCGCGACATCCTCTGGGGCGCAATGCTGATGCACCTGATCCATCATCGGGGGCAGCTCTCGCTGATGTGCCGGCTGTCGGGCGGCACGCCGCCGGGGATCTACGGGCCCAACCGCGAAGAGATGGCCGCGATGCGGGAGCGGATGCAGACGGCGAAGGTCTAGCCGACGCTATTGGCAGGGGTGGACCAGGAAGGCCGGGATCCACTGCGCCACGAGGATCAGGACGAACAGCGCGCTCGTGGCGACGCCGAGCGAGGCCAGGAAATCCCGCTCGGCGCGCCGCGCCCGCCAGGCTACGAATAGCCCGGCGAGCGCGATCAGCAGAAAGACAGCGTGCACCGAGTGCTGCCGGATGGTCGTGCCGGCGACGCAGTCGGGCCTTACGAGCATGTATCCCACCTCGAGGCTCGTGAGCCACGCCGCCGGCGCGAGCAGCAGCCCGGTCCAGACCGCTCGGAGGCGAGCGGCGTCGGGGATGTCCGTGCCGGTGTCGGTCATGGGGCGGCCACGTACGGTGTAAGGAACGCGATCGCCGCGAGCGGCACCCAGGCGATGGTCATGAAGTACCAGTAGAGCGCGTTGTCGGACACCGCCGAGATATCACGCTGCTCCAGGTTGGGACTGAACATGAGCGAGGTCTGCGCCACGTTTTCGAGAGTCTCCACCAGGAGCAGGGTGGAGTGCGAAACGAGGATGGCCCACGCCGCCGTGGCGTAGGCATTGTCGTCCCAGCGCACGTTGAGCGCGGCGAACTCGAACCCCCGCAGCACGCACATCACCAGCGACAGCAGCGTCACGACCACCATGCCGGCTCGCACGGACGTGAGGTCGAGCCGCCGCGCCGCGCGGTCCACCAGAACCATCGGCACGTTGCTCACCACCATCAGCGCCACCTGCACCGCCGGGACGCCGAGGCTCGGCAGCGGCGCGTAGGCGGGCGCCCACTGGCCTACCGTGACGCGCAGGTAGAGATAGCTCATCGCGCAGATGAAGAGGGTCGTGCCCTCGATCACGATGAAGCCGATGGTGCCCCACCAGGCGATGCTCCGATGCCCGAAGGTCGTGGTCGGGAGGTCGGCGACGTTGGCGACGGGACGCATGTCGAGGGCCGCGTCGCTCATGCGAGGGCCCCCGGCGTCACGCCGAGCGGCGCTTCCGCCTCGACGCTCGCCTGCTCGCGGTGGTCCCGTCCGCGAGGCCAGGCCCAGCCGAGGAACGCCAGCGTCAGCAGCGGCACCCCGATCACTGCCCCCCACGGCGTGAAGACCAGCGTGATGAAGAAGATGCCCGTCGCGACGCCCGCAATGAACGGCCAGATCGTCGGCGGCGGGTGGCGGTGCCGGCTGTCGGGGCGGGCATCGAGCAGGGTCGTGATGAGGACGTCGCGCACGTCGGTCCGGAGGCCGGTCACGGCCGGCAGCTCGCTCGGAAAGGTCCAGAGCGGCCCCAGATCCTGCACCGCGGGAATGAAGGCGAAGTTGTAGGGCCGTGGCGGGGACGTGGCCGCCCACTCGAGCGTGGACCCACCCCACGGGTCCCGGCCCGCGGCCGCTCCGCGCCACAGGCTCAACATGATCGTGAAGAGGAACAGCAGCACGCTGAGCGCGATGGTGGCCGCCCCGATGGTGGCCAGCAGGTTGAGCGAGCCCCACCCGGTTTCCGGGAGATAGGTATACACCCGCCTGGGCATCCCCTCGAAGCCGAGTTGGTGCATGGGGAAGAAAGTGAGATTGACACCGATGAAGAACAGCCAGAACTGCCACCGGCCCAGGCGCTCGCTCAGCAGCCGCCCGGTCACCTTGGGCCACCAGTAGTACAGGGCCCCGAACAGCGGGAACACGGCGCCGCCGATCAGCACATAGTGGAAGTGGGCCACGATGAAGTAGCTATCGTGCACCTGCTGGTCGAACGGCACCGAGGCGATCATCACCCCGGTGAACCCGCCGATGATGAACACCACCACGAACCCCAGCACCCACAGCATCGGCACGGTGAGTCGCGGTCGTCCCGACCAGATGGTGGCGATCCAGCAGAAGATCTGGATCCCGCTCGGGATGGCGATCGTGAGGCTGGCCGCGGTGAAGAAGCTCTCGCCCAGCTGCGGCAGCCCGGTGGCGAACATGTGGTGGACCCACAGTCCGAAGCCCAGCACCGCGGTCGCGATCAGCGACAGCACCATGGCGGGATAGCCGAACACCTGCCGGCGGGTGAACGTGGTCACGATCGAGGAGACGAAGCCGAGCGCGGGCACGAAGATGATGTAGACCTCCGGGTGCCCGAAGAACCAGAACAGGTGCTGCCACAGGATGGCGTCCCCGCCCCGCCCCACGTCGAAGAAATGGGTATGGACCAGCCGATCCATGGCGACGAACTGGCTCGCGGTGGCCACCCACGGCATCGCGAACAGCACCATGAAGGCCTTCACGAGCATGGCCCACACCAGGAGCGGCATCCGGTCCAGCGTCATCCCCGGCGCGCGGCACTTGAATACGGTGACGATGATCTCGACCGCCGCCACCAGGGACGAGATCTCGGTGAACGTGATCGACTGCGCCCAGATGTCGACCCGCCGGGTGGGGGAATACTCCGACGTGGCCAGCGGCACGTAGTTGAACCAGCCGGCGTCCGGACCGGTATTGAGGAAGAAGCTCACATAAAGGAAGAGCCCGCCGACGAGGTACACCCAGTAGCCATAGGCGTTGAGCCTGGGGAACGCGACGTTCCGCGCGCCGATCATGAGGGGCACGAGGTAGATGGCCGCGGCGTCCATCGCCGGCACCGCGAACATGAACATCATCGTGGTGCCGTGCATCGTGAAGAACTGGTTGTACGCGTCCGGGCCGAGCAGCGTGTTCTCCGGCCGGGCGAGCTGGGCCCGCATGGTGGCCGCCTCGAGGCCGCCGAGCAGGAAAAAGACGAACGCGGTGATGAAGTAGCGGGTGCCGATGCTCTTGTGGTCCACGCTCCGGAGCCAGCCGAGCAGGCCGGGCTCCGTCTGCCAGGTTACCTCCAGCTGCGGCACCACTTCGGCGACCGACGTCGCGGCCCGGCCATCCCGAGGAAGTGCGGGCGCGGCGACGGTGGCGCTCACCGGAGCGACTCCAGATAGGCCAGCAAGGCGTGCAGGTCCGCCGAGCTCAGGGCCGTCGGCGGCATGCGCGTGCCGGGCTTGATCGACTGCGGATCGAGGATCCAGCCCGCCAGGTTGCCGCGGGTGTTGGGCCGCGTGCCGGCGGCGATGGTCTGGCGGCTGGCCAGGTGACTCAGGTCGGGGCCGAGCCGGCCGCCGGCCGGTGTCCCCGAGACCGAGTGGCACAGCGGACACGACGCGGCGAGAAACACCTGCTCACCCCGTTGCGCCAGTGAATCCGGCGGCGTCGCCGCGGCCGCCCGCTGCTGCCGGAGCCAGGCGTCGAACCGGTCCGCCGGCTCCGCGATGACCGCGAATGCCATCTTCGCATGCTGATGGCCGCAGAACTCGGCGCACTGGCCCCGGTAGCTGCCGGGCCGGTCGGCCTGGAGCCGCAGAGTATTCGTGCGGCCGGGGATGAGGTCGCGCTTGGGGCCAAGGCTGGGCACCCAGAAGCTGTGGATGACGTCGGGCGAGCGCAGCTCGACCACGACCGGGCGGCCGACGGGAATATGGATCTCGTTGGCGGTGGTCGCGATCTCGTCGGCGGAGTGTCCGGGGTACTGCACTTCCCACCACCACTGGTGACCGGTGACCGTGATACGGAGCGCGTCGCTGGGCGCGCCGCTGGTCGCGTGCGTCATCGCCCCATCCAGGACCAGCACGGCGAACACGATGATGATGGTCGCCACGGTGGCACCGCCGACGGCACGCGTGAGACGGCGCTCGTGCCGGGGATCGGTCGGTGCCTCGCCGCCGTCGCGCCGGCGAAAGGCAGCCCAGAGCAGCGCACCGGTGACGAGCACGAACGTCACCACGGCCGCCGCGTACATCGGATCCCAAAGCCACGCCTTGATCGCGGCCGCCTGCGGACCCGCGGGATCGAGGGCGGAGTGGGCGCCGGGAAACTGGACCGCCTGCACTGCCATGGCCACGACCGTACTCCGTAGGCCGGCCGCCACGATCGGCCGGATGGTTCGAGTCGACGTCAAAGGTGGAAGTGGGTGGGGGAAACGGCCGCGATGCAGGTCACACGCCGCGCTCGAGGACCACCGCGCACCCCGGGGCGCATGACCCCGGGGCGGGTGGCCGACGTGCGGCGGGTTTACCGCTTGTCCTTGTCTTTATCCTTGTCCTTGCGGTTCGAGTTGGCGCTCGCAGTGACCTGGCGGTCGAGCGTCTCCGCGCGCGACAGATGCCGCTGGAGGATCGGCAGCTCCTGATTCACCAGGTTCCGGACCGCGGACGACTGCACCTGGTGCCCTTCCTTCTGATAGTACGGCACCAGCCCGCCGACCGTCTCCTTCACGATGTCGAGGTACACCCGGTCGACCTCGTTCTTCGACGCCTTCTTCAGCCGGTCCACCTTGTCCTGGTGAAGATTGCCGATGTGGTTCGGCAGCGTCATGCCGTTCTTCGACGCGAGGTCGGACCAGCGGTCGAGGTAGTCTTTGAAGTCCGTCCGCATGTTGCTCGCGAAATCCTTGACCTTGGAATCCCGCGCTCTCTGCTCGGCCAACTGGGCTAGCTCGACTTGCATCTCGTGGGCCCGCCAGAGCTCCTGGACGTATGGCGCGTCCGCGCGCCCGGTGTTGGCGTTCTTGGCCCCGGCGGTGGTTACGACCTGACCGGTGGCGGTCCGTTGCGGCAATCCGGCCGGGTTCGTGGCCACCGAGGCACCCACCTGAGTGGCGACCTGCTGCGCCAGGGTGAGGTGCTGCTGCGCGATCGGCACGCCCTGGGCCGCGAGCTGTCGCACCGCGGGGGTCTGTGCCGTCGGTCCTACCTGCTGCAAGGTGCTGAGGAGCCCCTGGTGATTCTGCACCATCGTCGTCATGTACTGCCGATCGAAATCGGCGGCTGGCACCGAGCTCAACTGGCTGACCACCTGCTGCTGGGTGGCATCGAGCGCGAAGGTCGTGCCCAGATGCGTCTGGTTGGCGAGCGAGGTCCACTCGTTCCCCATGGTGGTATGGTCGGTGACCATGCGCTGCGCGAACTGCTTCACGGCAGCATTGGTGCTCCGCCGCTGCGCGAGGCTGCCGAGGCGGATCTCGAGCAGGTTGTCCGCGCGCACCTGGCGGACGAACGCGGTGTCAGCGAGGCCTTGAGCGGCGGCCTGAGGCACCGCGGGCGTGGCCGTGGGGTTTGTCGTCGGGGGAGGATTGGTCGGAGCGGGGGTCGGCACCCTCGGATCGATGCTGGTCGGCGTGGTCCCGGGGACTTGGCCGCCCCGTCTCGTGGTCGTGTCCTGCGCCCACAGGGCCGGGGCGGCGGTGAGAGCCACCGCCAGCGCTACGGCCTGGGCGAATCGTGAGATCGGTGTATTTCTGGTCGTACACATGTTCATAAGCCCTTGTGGGAGTGTGCGTTCTGCTATCCCAATACCACCGTCCATGCTAGCGGGCGGAGGCGTTCGAGGCTGTGACCAGTGGCACCATCCGGGCCACACTGTCGAGACCGGATTCGACACGGAGTGGGTGGTCAGGCCGTGACAGGTTGGCCGCTCTACGCCGCGCCGCGGGCCAGATCGTCCCAGCCGAGACATGCTCGTGGCGCTCGTAATACGACGCAGCAACACTTTGCGTGCTGGCCGTCTTCTTGCCTTTCCGCCCAGCCCAAGTTTCCGAGTGAGGGCCTGTGCGGATCGCGCTGGTCACCGAGTACTACTATCCCCACCTGGGCGGCGTCACCGAGCACGTTCACAACCTGGCCCTGGAGCTCGAGCGGCAAGGTCACCCCACAGTCGTCGTCACGGCCCGCATGGGCGTGCCGACGCGCAGCACCGACCCGCACGACATGGTCGACCCCCCGTTCGTGCGCCGGATCGGCACCAGCCGCACGATCTACAGCGCCGGGTCGTTCGCGCGCGTGACCACCGGGCGGTCGCTCCGGCGAGACCTCCGGGCCCTGTTCCGCCGCGAGCGGATCGACGTGGTCCACGTGCACGGCGGGCTCAATCCGACACTGGGGCTGGTCGGGCCTGAGGCGGCCCATGACCTGGGTATTCCGGTCGTCGCCACCTTCCATTCCTGGTTCGCGGCGTCGGCGCTGCTCCGCATCTTTCGCCGGCCGCTCCAACGGCGGCTGGACCGGCATGCCGCCGTGATGGCGGTGAGTCAGCCGGTCATCGACGCCCATTCCCGCTACTTCGAGGCTGACTGGGAGATCATCCCCAACGGGGTGGATACCCGGTTCTTCAGCCCCGACGCTCGGCCTCAGGGCCCGCGCCACGGCCCCGAGCTGCTGTTCCTCGGCCGGCTCGACCCGCGCAACGGACTCGACACGGTGCTCGCCGCGATGAGCCGGGTGCTGGAGGAGCGTCCGGGCGCTCATCTCACCGTGGCCGGCGATGGACCGCTCCGCCCGGTATACGAGCGCCTGGCTCGGCCGCTGGGTCCGTCGGTGTCGTTCGTGGGACGGGTGAACGGCGATCGCCCGGCGCGGTACGCGGGGGCTGACCTCTATCTCTGCCCCACCACCAAGGCCTCGTTCGGCATCACCCTGCTCGAGGCGATGGCCTGCGGTACGCCGATGGTGGTGTCGGACATCATCGGCTTCCGCGAGCTGGTGGATGGAGGCCAGGAAGCGGTGCTGGTGCCGAAGGAGCGGCCCGCCGTATGGGCCGACGCCATTCTCGAGCTGCTGGACGACGGCCCCAGGCGCGAGGCGATGTCGGCCGCGGGACGCCGGAAGGCGGAGGACTACGCCTGGCCCCGCATCACCCAGCAGGTGATGCGGGTGTATGATCGGGTGGCCCGATGATCCTGCCCGCACTCCTGGGCGGCGCCGCCGGCGGCGCGGCCCTCTGGGCTCATGGCGCGCTCGCGCCGAACAGTCCGGTGTTCGGCCCGGTGGTGGGGCGCGGTCCGCGCGACCGGGCGCTCTATCTCACGTTCGACGACGGGCCCAACCCTTCCGCCACCGAGCGCATCGTCCGCATCCTCATGGACGCTTACGTGCCGGCGACGTTCTTCATGGTGGGCCGGCACGTGGAGCGCTATCCGAAGCTGGCGCGCATGGTGGCGCAGGCCGGCTTCGGCATCGGGAACCACACCCAGACGCATCGCCGCCTGGCGCTGGCCGGGCCCGCGCGTACCCGGTGGGAGGTGCAGTCGGCGCACGAGGCGATCGCCGCCGCGACCGGCCATCCCCCTTCCTGCTTCCGAGCGCCGCACGGATACCGCAATCCGTACCTGCGGAGCGCGGTCGCGTCCTACGGCTATCAGGTGTTCGGGTGGACCTTCGGCGTCTGGGACACGGCGCGTCCGGGAGCGGCGGTCATTCAGGATCGGATGCGGCGAGGCGTCCGTCCGGGCGCCGTCCTGCTGCTGCACGATGGGGACGGCTACGATCCCGAGGGCGATCGGCGCCAGACCGTCGACGCGCTGCCGGGCATCATCGCGGATTGCCGCGCGATGGGCTACGAGTTCTGTCCACTCGGCAGGCTCGCCCCCGAATGAGGGGATGGTGGCGATGGGCCCTCGGAGCGGTAATCATGGCGGCCGCCCTGCGGTACGCCGCCCGATTTCCCTGGGCCCACACCTGGGCCGCGCTCGCCACCGCTGACTGGGGCCTGCTCGCGGCGGCATGCGGGGCTAACCTCCTGTCGCTCGCCGCGAAGGCGGCCGGCTGGCATCTCCTGCTCCGCCCACGCCTTCCCGTGCGAGTCCGCACCACCCAGGCGGCGACTTTCGCCGGAGCGGCGGTCGGGTCCTTCAGTGTGGCCGTGAGCGGCGAGGCGGTACGGCTGCACCTGCTCGCCAGCCGGGATGACGTCGAGCCGGCCGATGGCGCCCGCTCGATCGTCGCGAGTCGCCTTGTCGAGGCGGCGGCGCTCGGGATCGGGCTGGGGGTGCTTGCCGCCGTGGTGAGCGGCGCGTCGGGATGGCGGCTGCTGGCCGGCGGGTCGGCGCTTACCGCCGCGGCGCTGGCCCTGCTCCGCTGGCTCCCCTGGATTCGCCTGCGCATGCCGGACGGCAGCCCCGATCCCGGCTGGACCCTGGGGCGGCTGGTCACGCCGCTCGGCTTCGCGGTCGCGGGATGGGCACTGCAGTGGGCCACCTACCACTGGTCCATCGAAGCGATGCATGTCGCGGTGACGCCGTCCTCCTCGTTGTTCGCCCTCCTGCTCTCCAACCTGGGCGGCGCGCTGCGACTCACGCCCGGCAACGTCGGCGTCGTCCAGGGCGCCGTCGTCATGGCGCTCCGGCCGTCCCACGTGCCGGGCTCCCGCGCGATGGCCGGCGGCCTGGCCCTGCAGGCGGTGCAGGTGCTGCCGGTCGCGGCGATCGGCACGGTGATCCTGGGGCGCCGCGGACTCCGGCTGGTGCGCCGCCGGGCGCCGGGACTCGAACCCACGAGCTGAGTCGCCCGCACCACACCGCCGGCGCTACTGGCAAATCGGGTCCCGGCCGATGATCTTCACGCCGAGCAGCAACTCCTTCCGTCACACCACCCGATATCGCTCGAGCCTCTCATGACCGTCGCGCCGGAGCTCCTGTATCTGTTGACGGGCGATCCCGAGGAGTTCGCCGAAGTGGTAGGCGGCATGCAGCCCGCCGACATCGCGGAGGCGCTCAAGTCGCTGCAGCCCGAGGCCGCGGCTCGGGTGCTGTCCGCCCTGCCCTTCGCGACCGCGGTGCTGGTGCTCGACGAGCCCGAGCTCGAGAACCGGCTCGCGATCATGCGGGTGCTCGACGCGCACACCTGCGGCCGGTTCCTCGAGGCGATGTCGGCCGACCAGCAGGCCGAGCTGTTCCGCGAGATGCCCGAGGAGGAGCGGGAGCGGCTGCTGCCCGCGCTCCACCCCAAGGCGCAGGACGCGCTGCGGCTGCTGCTCAGGTACCCGCCCGAGAGCGCGGGCGGGATCATGACCACGGAGTTTCTGAGCGTCCCGACCACCTGGACCGTGGACGAGGCGCTGCAGCTCATTCGGCGGGTGGGCGGCGCCAAGGAGACCGTGTACGCGGTGTACATCGTCGACCCCGCGAACGGTGCGCTCCGGCACGTGGTCTCGCTGCGCGAGCTCATGCTGAGCGATCGTGGCAAGCGAGTCGGAGACGTAGCGAGCACACGCAAGGTGCTCACCGTCACGCCGCGGACCGACCGGGAAGACGTCGCCCGGCTGATCTCCAAGTACGACCTGCTGGCCGTCCCCGTGGTGGATCCCGATGGCCGCGTCATGGGCATCGTCACCGTGGACGACGTGATCGACGCCCTGGTGGCCGAGACGACCGAGGACGTCCAGAAGTTCGGCGGCATGGCGGCTCTCGACGAGCCCTATATGGAGATCAGCCTCGGCCGGATGCTGCAGAAGCGAGCCGGTTGGCTGGCGGCGCTGTTCATCGGCGAGATGCTCACCGCGACGGCCATGGGCCACTTCGAGCACGAGATTGCCAGGGCGGTGGTGCTGGCGCTGTTCGTGCCGCTCATCATCAGCTCGGGCGGCAACTCGGGCTCGCAGGCCACCTCGCTCATCATCCGCGCCATGGCGCTCGGCGAAGTGCGGCTCCGCGACTGGTGGCGGGTGGCGCTCCGCGAGCTGCCGTCGGGTCTGTGTCTGGGGCTGTTCCTGGGCGCGATCGGCATGTGCCGGATCCTGCTGTGGCAGGCGGTGGGCTGGTACAACTACGGCCCGCACTACCTGCTGGTAGCCTTCACCGTGGGGGCGGCGCTCATCGGCGTGGTGACGTTCGGGTCGCTGGCCGGCTCGATGCTGCCGTTCGTGCTCCGGCGGCTCGGCTTCGACCCGGCCAGCGCGTCAGCGCCGTTCGTGGCGACGCTGGTCGACGTCACCGGGCTGGTGATCTACTTCTCGGTGGGGCTGGTGATCCTCCGGGGGACGCTGCTGTAGGCCCTTCACCACGGAAGCACGGAAGACACGGAAGGCTCCCTGGTCCGGCTAACCTCCTCTCATTCCGGGACGGAAGAGTTGGTCTCAAGAGTTTTTGGGGTGGGGGGGCACCCCAAGCCTCTGCAGCGAGGCCGGCTTAGGCGCGGAAGGAGAGGA
>DATEJD010000425.1:0-3484 GCA_035278325.1 Gemmatimonadales bacterium
TGCGTCGGCGGGAGCAGTGGGCGGCGGGCGCCGCCGGCCAGTTCGCGGCCGAGTTCGAGTGCCTGGGCGAGGGCGCGGGTGCCCGGCTCCAGTACCGCACCGGCCAGGGCTTGTCCGAGCGGGCCGCGTGGGAAGCCGCGCTCACCGAGTCGTGGCCCCGCGACCAGGCGCGGGCCATGACCACGGTGGGCCCGCACCGGGATGACCTGGTGCTCGCCGTCGGCGGCAAGCCGCTCCGGGAGTTCGGGTCCAACGGCCAGCAGCGGGCCGCGGCGGTGGCGCTCAAGCTCATCGAGCTGGCCGCGCTGCGGGACGCCCGCGGCACCGAGCCGGCGCTGCTGCTCGACGACGTGTTCGCCGCGTTCGACCGCGAGCGGCAGCGGCGGCTGGCGCGCCGCCTGCTCGAGGTGCCCGGCCGGCAGGTCTTCCTGACCGCGCCCCGCCCCGACGAGCTGCCGCCCGATCTCGCGCTCCCGGTGTGGCGCATGGAGGCCGGAAAGGTGACGTCGTGACCGAGCAGCGCCGCCCGCCCGCCACGCTAGCGGAGGCCCTGGCGAGCTATCTCAAGCAGTCGGGGTTCTCGAAGCGGCTGCAGCAGGCCGGCATCATCGAGCAGTGGGCGGAGCTGGTCGGACCGCAGATCGCGGCCGTCACCGCTCCCGAGTCGGTCACCCCCGACGGGGTGCTCCGGGTCCGCGTCGCCACCGCGGCGTGGGCCAACGAGCTGAGCCTGATGACGCCCCGGATCCTCGCCCGCCTCAACGCGGGTCGGACCGGGCGGGTGAAGGAAATCCGCTGGGTGCCCCTGGGCCCCGGCACCAAATGACGGAGCCTATGGCCAAGACCAACGACGCCGACGACGGCAAGCAGCAGTACAAGGCCGATGCCATCCAGGTCCTCAAGGGGCTGGAGGCCGTGCGCAAGCGACCCGGCATGTATATCGGGTCCACCAGCGAGAATGGGCTGCACCACCTGGTGTACGAGGTGGTGGACAACTCGATCGACGAGGCGCTCGCCGGCCACTGCACCGCGATCAACGTCACCATCCATCCCGACAACTCGATCACGGTGCAGGACAACGGTCGCGGCATCCCGGTGGACATCCATCCCACGGAGAAGCTCCCGGCGCTCGAGGTGGCGCTCACCGTGCTGCACGCGGGCGGCAAGTTCGACAAGAACACCTACAAGGTGTCGGGCGGCCTCCACGGGGTTGGCGTGTCGGTGGTGAACGCGCTCTCCGAGCGGCTCGAGGCGGTGGTGGATCGCGAGGGAAACCGCTACCGCATGGCCTTCGTGCGCGGCAAGACGGTCAAGAAGCTGGAGACCCTGGGCAAGGCGCGCGGCACCGGCACCATCATCCGGTTCAAGCCCGATCCCGAGATCTTCACGGTGCTCGAGTTCCACTACTCGACCCTGGCCGACCGGCTGCGCCAGCTGGCGTTCCTGAACAAGGGCATCACCATCACGATCAAGGACGAGCGGCCCGACCAGAAAAAGGAGGAGACCTTCTTCGCCAAGGGCGGGCTCAGCGAGTTCGTGCAGTGGCTCAACCGGAACAAGAAGCCGCTCCATCCCAAGCCGATCGCGTTCAGCGCTACCAAGGACGACGTCGAGGTGGACCTGGCGCTGCAGTACGAGGACGGGTACAACGAGAACACCTTCACCTTCGTGAACAACATCAACACCCACGAGGGCGGCACCCACCTCACCGGGTTCAAGTCGGCGCTCACGCGCACCATCAACGACGTGGCCAAGCGGCGCGACTTCCTCAAGAAGGAGGGCTTCACCCTCTCCGGCGAGGACATCCGCGAGGGCCTCACCTGCGTGCTGCACGTGAAGGTGCGGGAGCCCCAGTTCGAGGGGCAGACCAAGACCAAGCTGGGCAACAGCGAGGTCGAGGGCATCGTCAAGGCGGTGGTGAACGAGCAGCTCGGCAGCTGGCTCGAGGAGCACCCGCCGGTCGCGCGCAACATCATCGAGAAGGCGGTGAGCGCGGCCCGGGCCCGCGAGGCCGCGCGCAAGGCGCGCGACCTGGTGCGGAAGAAGTCGGGCCTCGAGAACGCGGTCCTGCCGGGCAAGCTGGCCGATTGCTCGTACGACGACCCCAACCTGTGCGAGATCTACCTGGTCGAGGGCGACTCGGCGGGCGGAAGCGCCAAGCAGGCACGGAAGCGCGAGTTCCAGGCCATCCTCCCCCTGCGAGGGAAGATCCTCAACGTCGAGAAGGCGCGGATCGACAAGATCCTGAGCAACGAGGAGATCCGCGCCATGATCACGGCCATCGGCACCGGTGTGCGCGAGGACTTCAAGCTCGACGACGCCCGGTACCACAAGATCATCCTGATGACCGACGCCGACGTGGACGGCGCCCACATCCGCACCCTGCTGCTCACGTTCTTCTTCCGGCAGATGCAGGAGCTGATCGAGGCGGGCTTCGTCTACATCGCGCAGCCACCGCTCTATCGGGTGGCCAAGGGCAAGGAGGAGTTCTACGCCTACACCGAGCAGGAGCGGGACGACTACGTCAAGCGCCTGAGCGACGGCAACGGCAAGGGCACCGTGAACATCCAGCGCTACAAGGGTCTGGGCGAGATGAACCCGGAGCAGCTCTGGGATACCACCATGGATCCGGAGAAGCGCACCATCCTCCGGGTCACCATGGAGGACGCGGTCGAGGCCTCGAAGCTGTTCGACGAGCTCATGGGCGACGAGGTCGAGCCGCGGCGCCAGTTCATCGAGCGGAACGCGAAGTACGTGAGCAATTTGGACGTGTAGCGCTTCACCGAGTCACCCTGAGCGAAGCGAAGGGGGCATGCGTCTGGGCATGCCCCCTTCGCTTCGTTCCGAGTGCCGTGGTCCGGGTAGAGAGGGGTATGGGGCGGTAATTGGCTGTAAGGGGTTTCGCCAGGACGACTTACCGCCCCTGCCGCCCCCTCCCACACTCCCGATGTCGATTTCGATCTCCCCCGTTCGATGCTTAGGTGAAGGGAGCGGCGAATGACCCTCCCTCCCACCCAAGGCTGATGGAGGCGTTATGCGCGTCATGGTGATCGTGAAGGCGACCGAGGATTCCGAGGCCGAGCAGCTCCCGATGACCGGCCACGAGGAAATGTTCGAGGCGATGGGGAAGTACAACGAGGAGCTGGTAAAGGCGGGGATCATGCTCGCCGGCGATGGCCTCAAGCCGAGCCGGTTCGGGAAGCGGATCCACTTCAACGGAGCCAACCGGTCGGTCACCGACGGGCCGTTCGCCGAGACCAAGGAGCTGGTCGCCGGGTTCTGGATCTGGCAGGTCCGGTCGATCGACGAGGCGGTCGAGTGGGCCAAGCGGTGCCCGAACCCGATGCCGGGGCCGAGCGACCTCGAGATCCGCCCGTTCTTCGAGGCCGAGGACTTCTCCCCCGAGGTCGCGGCGCAGGACAAGGCGCTCCGAGAGAGGCTGGGCCAGGCGGCCAAGTGAGCCACGGCCGGCCCTGAACCGGGG
>DATEJD010000426.1:0-6365 GCA_035278325.1 Gemmatimonadales bacterium
CCGTCCGACCGTCGCTCCTAGTAATCCACCGGCCTCAAGTAATACTCCCCGATCGCCGTCGCGCTCAGCATCGCGACCGTCGGAAGGCGACGCTTCCAGTGAGTGGAATCGAGCCGCTTCCGCACCAGCTCGACTTCATCCTCCGAAAAGCCCAGAGTCATGATCTCGGGCGCCTTGTAGCCCAACAGGATCCAGTGCAGAATCGCGTCGGCCCGGGGATAGCTGATGCCAAAATCGCCTTCGTCGGTCTGACCCTTGATGAGGTCGGCGCTCGCGGGCTTGGAGACGATCACGTCGGGCACGCCGAGATGACGGGCCAGCGCCCAGACCTGGGTCTTGAAGAGATCGCCGATGGGGTTGATGGGAGGCGAGTCATCCGCGTGCCAGGTGAAGTACCCGAACAGGCGCTCGGTCTTGTTGCCGGTGCCGAGCGGGAGCGCGTGATGGGCGGCGCTCAGATCGAACAACGTGATCATGCGGGTGCGCGCCATCATGTTGCCGAGCCTCCCCGGACTGGGCGGCTCCTTGATCGCCGCGGCCAGCCCGTCCACCGCGGCGCTGATGTCCACCGTCTCGGCCGGGATCTTGAGCGCGTCGATCACCAGCTGTGCGTGCGCCAGGCTCTCCGGGCTGGAGGTGCGGTACGGCATGCGCACACCGAGCACGTTCCGGGCGCCTACCGCCTCCGCGGCCAGGTAGGCCACGAGCGCGCTATCGACGCCGCCGGAGAGGCCGACCACCACCCGTTCGAACCCACGCCGGCGCTGCACCTCGTCGCGGATGAACTCGACCAGCCATCGGCGGGTGAGCTCGGGATCGATGGCCAGCGGGTCCCGGTCGGGGTTGGCACGCATCGCTACCGGTGCGAGCGCGGGCCGCCGGGCCAGCGGCTCGGGCTGGCGCGGCGAACCATCCACACTGCCCTGCCCCGGCTTCGCTCCGATCGCCGGCCGGCCGCCCCGCCGCGCGTCGTGCAGCGACCCCAGCAGGTGAGGCAGGCGCATCTCGAGATCCGCGAGCAGCGGCAGATCGGTCCGGGCCCGGGTGATCTCCTCGAAGTCGAGCGTCGCCTGGAGCACCACTTCGTCGAACACCGGCGCCTCGGCCAGGAGGTCGCCCCGCGGCGTGGCCACCAGGCTGCCGCCCGGGAACGCCTTGCCGCCCTCGAATCCCACCAGCTGCGCCAGCGCGACGTACACCCCGTGCTCGCCGGCCATGTCCTGCACGATGCGGGTCCAGCGACCCAGACTGGCCGGCCGGCCGGGCGCTTCCTCCGAGGAGATGACCCCCCGCGCGGGACTGGCGCTCGGGATGATGATCAGCTGGGCGCCGGCCAGTGCGGCCAGCATCGGCGTGAACGAGTGCCAGGCATCCTCGCAGATCAAGATGGCGGCCCGGCCCCAGCGAGTGTCGAACGCCTGCACGCTCCGGCCCGCCTCGACGAAGCGCTCCTCGTCGAACACGCCGTAGGTGGGAAGGAAGATCTTGCGATGGACGTGGCGCACGCCCGCGTCGGCTCCGCCGAGCGTGGCGTAGAGCGCGGAGTTGTGGAGCCGGTTCTGGTGGACTTCGTAGAAGCCCAGCGCGACGTCGAGCGGCGGCGCCTTGGCATCACGATGCTGGCAGCTCAGATCGTGAAACAGCTGCTCGGCGCTCACCGCGAGGTCGCGCACGCCGCCCTCGAGGAAGTACCCCGTGAGCGCGGCCTCCGGCGCGACGATCAGCTCCGCCGGCTCGGGCTGAGCCGCCACGACACGGAACACCTCGCCGAGCCGACCGAGATTCTCTTGGTAGGCGCCCTTACGGGGCCGGAGCTGAGCGATGGCGAGGCGGAGCACGGCCGAAATGTATACCTTTGAACATGCTCTGGTACATCGCCGCGGGCAGCGCGATCGGTGGCCTGGCCCGCTATCTGCTCGGGGGATTCCTCCAGCGTCTGGCCGGAGTCACCTTTCCCATCAGTACGTTGATCATCAACATCACCGGCTCGTTTCTGCTGGGGTTGATTCTGCGCTACGCGGTCGACACCCCGACGCTCTCGGCCGAGGTTCGCGCCTTCCTCACGATCGGCATCTGTGGCGGCTACACGACCTTTTCCACCTTCAGCTACGAGACGGTAGCGCTGATGGAGGACGGCCAGTGGACCCACGCCGCCCTCTACGTCGCGCTGAGCGTTGCCCTGTCGCTCGTCGCCGTGTTCCTCGGCATCGCCTCCGCGCGCGAGCTGCTCGCGCTCAGGCTCAAGGCATGACGACCCTGCACGGCCTCACCGGCGAACGGACGCTGATGCGGATTCACATCGGCGAGCGGGACAAGTACCACGGCAAACCGCTCTACGAGGCGATCGTGCTGCTGCTCCGCGAGCGCGGGTACGCCGGCGCGACGGTATTTCGGGGGATCATGGGGTTCGGGGCCAGCGCCGGCATTCACAGCGAGAAGGTGCTTCGCCTCTCGCTCGACCTGCCGCTGGTGATCGAGTGCGTCGAGACGGCGGAAAGGATCGAAGCCATCCTCCCGGAGCTCGACCGCATGATCGGCGGTGGCCTCATTACGCTCGAGCGGGCCCAGGTGGTGATCTACCGGGGCGCCGGACCGGAGGCGGGAACGGCATGACCACACCGGTCCAGGCGCTGGCCGGCATCCCGAATGCCTGCCAGCTGCTCCCCAAAGTAGTGACCGGCGGCCAGCCCACGGCGGCCAACCTCGCGGCGTTCAAGGCCGCGGGCGGACAGGTCGTGCTGGACCTGCGTGACCCCATGGAGCCACGCCCCCTCGACGAGGCCGCCCAGGCGCGCGAGCTGGGGCTCGAGTACGTCGTGGCTCCGGTCACGCCCGGTACCATGACCGACGAAACGCTGGGTCGGATCCTCCGCGTCCTCCGAGAGGCTGGCGAGCGTACCGTGTTCGTCCACTGTGGCAGCGGCAACCGGGTCGGTGGTGCGCTGCTGGCGTTTCTGGTACTGGATCAGGAGTTCGAGGAAGACGACGCCGTGAATCAGGCGATGCGGATGGGCCTCAGGAGCGCCGAGCTCATGGAATGGGGATTGGACTACGCCCGACGGCATCGCGCCGGCTGAACCAGTTCGTGCCAGGATGTGAAAAGGGGCATGATCCGATGATCATGCCCCTTCGCTTTACCGCCGGCGGAATCCGCCGCCTCCGCCACCGCTCCCACCGCTTCCGCTTCCGCCGCGCATGCCCCCGCCATCCGACGGAGCCGACCGCGGCGGCGGTGAATAGGATCCGCGATCGCTTCCACGGTCGCCGCCGCGATCACCACCACGATCTACCGAGCGCGGCTCCGACGCGCGCGACTCCGGCCCACGCGATTCCGGCCTATAGACACCGCTCGCGCCAGGATCGTAGCGCCGGGCCTCGGGCTGTGGGTCGGGACGATTGTCAGGCCGTGCCAACCCACCCTCAGGCCCGTCGCGGCCCATCGAGCCGTCGTCTGGGCGCGACCGCCGGGCGTCGATCTGCGGCGCCGTGCGTCCGGCGCCAGCGGCCGCCGGCTCCGGCCGGTCCACCGCGCGCCGCGGCGTGTTGTCCGGACGGCTCGGCCGGATCTCCTGAGGCATGTTCGGACGATCGGTCCGGTCGCGGCTGTCCGGGATGATGCTCCGGGCCTCATCGGGCTGGCGCGCCCGGCGGGCGTCGATGTTGGGCTGACCCAGCCGATTCTCGACCCGGCGCCCGCCGTTCGACTCGGGTGCGCGCACCGGGGTCCGATCGCCGCCTCGGCGTGCGTTGTTCGCGTCCGAGGGTGCCCTGGTGCGTCCATCTACCGTGGGGCGATCGTCACCGCTTGGCCGGGTATCGGTCACCCGCCGGGCCGGAGTGGCGTTGGCCGGCTGCCGGTCGCGAAGGACGGGCGGCATGTAGACTGTGTTGACCGCTCGCCCGAAGGTGTACCGGCGATCCCGGTAAGGTCCGACGCTGCCGTCGGTCAGGCGGAACCGGTATGGCGTGTAGGGCCGGTTCCATCCGCCGTAGTATTGGTTGGCGTAGTAGTACCGGTTGTTGAAGCGGTAGTGGTTGTAGTAGTACCCGCCGTACGGATACGGGTAGTAGGCCGGGTAATAGTAGGGGCGATAGTAGAACGGCCGGTAATAGTACGGGTCGAAGAAGAACGGATCGAAGTACGGGTTGTACCCGGCGTAAAACGGATCGAAGAAGTACGGGCGGTAATACGGCCGCCCGAAGAACAGGCCGATGGACACGCTGTACGGTGAGCCGTAATACGGCCGGCCGCAGAAGTACGAGTACGCGCAGCCGCCGTACCCGCCGTAGTAGTAGCCGCCGGCGTAGGTGTCCGGATAGTAGTCGGACGCGTACACCACGCGCTCGAGCACGTCATAGGTCAGGATGTCGTAGTCGAAGCTGTTGTCCACCATGCGGCGGACCAGCTCGTTGAAATCCTGCTCCGGATTCGATGACAGGCGCTGGGGCGCCAGGTTGCGGTAGTCCCAGTGATCGCCGAGGACGAACTGATCGAACTTGAATGGATCGTGAGAGACCGCGGCGTAGACCGAGCCCGTGCCGCGCTCGTTATCGACTGTGAAGGACTCCCGGCCTCCCCGGCCCCGGATCTCGTACTTGCGGCCGCCGCGGACGAAGTTGTCGTCGGTCGGATCGAGGGGGAACAGCACGCGCAGATGGCCGGCGGGATCGGCTTGCAGCACGAGGAGGTAGCCATCCTCGCGGGTGCGGACCTGCACCTTGGCCCGGTCGCCCGGAAGGAACCGGCGATCGTTGCTGATCCAGACCTGAATGGCCGGATCATCGCCGCCGGCATTCCGGACCGCGTTGGGGCCCGGTGCTCCGAAGGCGAGAAGAGGAAGGAGTAACGCCGTGATCATGGCACCCTCCGCGCTACTGCTGTTCCAACATGGAAACGCCGACGTGTCAAGCCGCGGTGAATCGGACGGTTAGCGAGCTTTCCGACTGCCAGCCTCATGCCAACGCATACTCTCATGATTTTTCAACACTTACGCGCGGGCTGCGGTTCCCGATCGTCCTCTGCAGGGCACGATGTAGCAACCTGGTGTCCTCATTGACGATGCACATCAGGGCTTGCTGGTCTCGCGACCTCCGTTCCAGCGGTGCCAGTAGAGCCGCATCTCGGTGACCAGTCCCCCGGCCGTCTCGCAGAAGATGGCGCCGCGAGCATCCACCCACTCGCCGGTCCGCTTCCGGCGGAACACGCACTTGAACTCGGTCGAGAACCAGGGCCCCGCCACGTAGATCTCGCCCGACGAGAAGGTGATCTCCGACTGACTGTAGGGGACGTCGAGCCACCAGCGCCTGATCGCCTGGGTGCCCCTGAGTGGCTCGGAGAACGGCGTCTCGACGAACACCGCCTCTGGTGCGAATACCGCCATGATCTGGTCCACGTTGGCCCGGGCCCACCCGGTGCCGAACGCGTCGATCAGGGCCCGGCCGAGCGCACGGGTGTCGGGCGCCTGCTCGGACGCCAGCGTTTGGGGGCCTTCCTCGGGGGTCATGCTTCCAACATACATCTTCTGGGCGCGCCTCGCGCTGTGACGGTCCTGGCACTCTGCAGAACCGCCTCATCCCGGCAGAACCCGCTCGGGATCAGGGCGGCCGCTCATGACAGGACCCTATCTGGCGCGATAAGTCTCGAAGAACCCCCGACCGCTGTCGCTCACCTGCGCCCCTGCCAGGCGGCCCTCGAGCTCGAAGCGACCACGCATCTGGAAGAACAGCCGCCGAAAGGCCGATGCGTTCATCTCGGTTGCGAGCGCATGCTCGATCTGCGCCTCGAGCCGCACGGTGTCCGCGCCCCGGCCGGCCGTAAGTGAAAACCGGGCGGGTGCCACGGCACCCGGCGCTCCCTCCGCGGGCATCGCGCCCTCGTATGCCAGCCGATCGAATTGCAGCACCTGTCGCACGCCGAGCGAGTCGACGATTCCGAGAAAGAACGGCGAAGTCACCGCACCGGCGCCCGCCCGGCTCCGCGCAGGCCCGTAGACGCCGCCGTACAGCAGGCTGAGTGAGGCCCCTCGCGCCGCACCCCACTCCCACGTGACATCACGCCACACGCCCCAGTTATGGTCGTGGTAGGCTCGGGCGGAGGAAACCCGGTCGCAGTGTCCCCCGACGCAGATGGTCCCGCTGGCGATGGCGCCGAGACCGGGCACCACATAGCCGGAGACGAATCCCTCGTCCCGCAGCTCGACCGCCGGGAAGTAGCGGTTCGGCTCCGGCACGACTTCGAGGTCGAGCCGCAACCGGCCCGCGGTACCGGATGCGGAGGCCATGAGATGGTACGCGCCATCTCGCTGCCGAACCGAGCTGGACCCCAGCACGAGATCGGCCCGGGTGGTGTCGAGCACGACGCGACC
>DATEJD010000427.1:0-3565 GCA_035278325.1 Gemmatimonadales bacterium
CATGCAGTGGGCCGACCGGATCCGCCAGCTCCGGGTCCGGGTCAACGCCGACACTCCGGCCGACGCGCACCGCGGCCGCGACTTCGGCGCGGAGGGCATCGGCCTCTGCCGCACCGAGCACATGTTCTTCGACGGCGACCGACTGATCGCCATGCGCGAAATGATCGTGGCCCAGGATACCGATGGGCGGAAGCGCGCGCTGGCCAAGCTGCTACCCATGCAGCGGTCCGACTTCGAAGCCATCTTCCGCGCGATGGAAGGGTTCCCGGTCACCATCCGCCTGCTCGACCCTCCGCTGCACGAGTTCCTGCCCAAGGAGCCGCACGAAATCGAGGCGCTCGCCGCCGAGCTCAAGCTCTCGGTGGAGGCGCTTCAGGCGGTCATCGACCGGCTGCACGAGGTGAACCCCATGCTCGGCCTCCGCGGCTGCCGGCTGGGCATCATCTATCCCGAGATCACCCGGATGCAGGTGCGCGCCATCTTCGAGGCGGCGTGCACGGTGGCGGCCCGGAAGGGCCGGGTCATGCCGGAGGTGATGATCCCGCTCACCGCCAGCGTGGTCGAGTTCCGGAAGCAGGCGCTGCTGGTGCGTGAGGTGGCGGAGGAAGTGTTCCGCGAGCGTCAGATCACGGTGCCCTTCCTGCTCGGCACCATGATCGAGCTCCCCCGCGCCGCGCTCACGGCCGACGAGCTGGCCCGCGAGGCCCAATTCTTCTCGTTCGGCACCAACGACCTCACCCAGACCACTTGGGGTCTGAGCCGGGACGACGCGGGACATTTCCTGCCGTACTATCTCGAGCACGGGGTGATCGAGGACGACCCGTTCCAGGTCCTCGACCAAGCTGGCGTCGGCAAGCTGATTCAGATGGCGGGCGAGCTGGGCCGGCGGACCCGACCCGATCTCAAGCTCGGGATCTGCGGCGAACACGGCGGCGAGCCGGCCGCGGTGGCCTTCTGCGACCGGTTGGGGATGAACTACGTGAGCTGCTCGCCGTTCAGGATTCCGATCGCGCGGCTGGCGGCCGCCCAAGCCGCGCTGGCGGCGCGTGGCACGATGGACCGGACGCGGGCGACGGTCTAGCGCGGCGGCCGGCCGGCATCTAGGTGCGCGGCTCCGCGCCCGGACATCACGACGGCCGGCCGCGCCGATCGTCGGGGCTGTGCCCGGTCCATCAAGCAACGGAAATGAGCGCGCGCTGAACGCGGCGTAGTTGGGATGCCAGTGGGGCCGCGAGGCCGGCGAGCCGGGGCGCGGGATGGCTCCCGGAGGGCGACCCACCCGCTTCGCGGGTACCCGGTCGACGGCACGACCTCAGCCCTTAGTAGCAGCTCCACGCGTACGTGCCGGCGACTGCAGCGGCCCGGAGGGAGCCGTCCCGCGCCCCCGGCGCGCCAGGCGTCGCGCCCCGGCGCCCCGAACCTAACGCGTTCACGCGCGCGCGAAGATCTCGATCATGCGGTGCAGGTCGACCGCCAGATCCCCCCGCGGCCCCGGGAAGTGATGGTCGTCGATCACGACATCCTCGATCGACGTGGTGATGAAGCTGCGCCAGCCGGGGATCTGACCGCTCTCACTGCCGCCGCCGGTCTGATACGCCACCAGCAGCGGCTCGCCGGCCTCGTGCAGGCCGAGCAGGTGGGGCTCCACGGTCCGCTCGTGTCCGTGGTAGCGGAACCGGACCAGACGGTGATCGAGGATGGCCACCACCAGGCGCTCGGCGCCGGTGAGCTCGTCGTCGACACGCGCGCTCCACGAAGCGCGCGCCTCTTGCTCTGACATGCGTCCTCCAGGAGGTCGGTCAGCGCGCAAGCTAGACGGCCACACCGGCCCGCACCGTGATCCCTGACCCGGGCGCTTGCCCGGCTCCCGGGAAGGGCCCTTTATTCCTGCCGGCCGGCCGCCCTGGCTCACCGTTTCGAGGACGCCATGACCGCACCGCTCGTGGGTATCGTGATGGGCAGCGACTCCGACTGGGAGGTCATGCAGCACGCCAGCCGGCGTCTCACCGAGTTCGAGGTGCCACACGAGTGCCGGGTCGTGAGCGCGCATCGGACACCCGACCTGCTGTTCCGCTACGCCGAGGAGGCGCGGGGCCGCGGGCTCCGCTGCATCATCGCGGGCGCGGGTGGCGCGGCCCACCTGCCCGGGATGCTCGCCGCCAAGACCACCCTCCCGGTGCTGGGCGTGCCCGTCACCACCACCCACCTCCAGGGCCTCGACTCGCTCCTCTCGATCGTGCAGATGCCGGCCGGCGTGCCCGTGGCGACCTTCGCCATCGGCGCCGCCGGGGCGCATAACGCCGGCCTCTATGCCGTCGCCCTCCTCGCGGTGACCGACGCGGGCCTCGCCAGGCGCCTGGACGCGTTTCGTGCCGCCCAGACCGAGCGCGTGCTCGGGCTCAAGCTGCCGGGGCCCGCGTGATCCTGCCGGGTGCCACCGTAGGCGTAGTTGGCGGAGGTCAGCTGGGTCGCATGTTCACGCTCCGGGCCCGCTCCATGGGCTACGGGGTCGTGGTGCTCGATCCCGACGCGGCGAGCCCTGCGGGATCAGTGGCCGACCGACACATCCGCGCCGGCTATACCGACGCGGAGGCGCTGGACCAGCTGGCCGCGACCTGCCAGGCGGTCACCACCGAATTCGAGAACGTCCCCGCCGCCACCCTGGAGCGGCTGGCCGCTCGGACCATCGTACGCCCGCCGGTGAGCGCCGTCGCCATCGCGCAGGATCGCATCACCGAAAAGACCTTCCTGCAGGACCAGGGCTTCGCCACCGCGCCGTTCCGCGCCGTGCACGACGACCGCGCGCTGCGCGAGGCGGTGTCGGCCGTGCGGCTCCCCGCCCTGCTCAAGACCAGCCGGCTCGGCTACGACGGAAAGGGGCAGGCCCTCGTCACTGATGCCGCCTCCGCCGCGGCGGCGTTCGAGCGGTTCGGCCGCGTCGCGTGCGTGCTCGAGGAGCGGCTCGCGCTCGAGACCGAGCTCTCCGTGGTGCTGGCGCGCTCGGCGGACGGCGAGGTGGCGGCCTTCCCCGTCGGCGAGAACCGCCATCGCGACGGGATCCTCGAGACCACCGTCGTGCCTGCCCGAGTGCCGGCCGGCCTCGCGGACGACGCGCACCGCCTCGCGATCCGGGTCGCCGAGCGGATGGAGTACACCGGGGTGCTGGGGGTGGAGCTGTTCGTGGCCAACGGTGGGAAGCTGTTCGTGAACGAGATGGCCCCTCGACCGCACAACAGCGGGCACTATACGATGGATGCCTGCACGGTGGACCAGTTCGAGCAGCAGCTCCGCGCCCTGTGCGGCCTGCCGCTGGGCATGCCGCGGCTGCTGTCCCCGGTGACGATGATCAACCTGCTGGGCGATCTGTGGCAGTCCGGCGAGCCGCGCTGGGCCGAGGCGCTGCGGCTGCCCGGCGTCCGGCTCCACCTTTACGGCAAGGCGGAGCCTCGGCCGGGACGGAAGATGGGCCACCTCAATTGTCTGGCCGAATCGCCCGAGCTGGCGTTCGAGCTCGCGCACCGGGCGCGCGCGGCGCTCCCGGGTACGCCGGCCCCGACCGCATCGA
>DATEJD010000428.1:0-3387 GCA_035278325.1 Gemmatimonadales bacterium
AATTCGCGCGACGCATCGATGATATGCGCCACCGCGTGCACGATATTGAAGGCAGCGAGGGAGTGCCGGACTCGGCCGTCCGGGAGCTGCTGCTCGCGGTGGAGGAGCTCCGCGTCGCGCAGGAAGAGCTGCGCCAGCAGAATGAGGCCATGGAGGCCGCGCAGCACCAGCTCGAGGACGAACGGCGGCGCTACCAGCATCTGTTCCAGTACGCGCCCGACGCCTACCTGCTGACCGACCTGAGCGGCATCGTCCGCGAGGCCAATCTCTCGGCCGCGCGCCTGCTGAATACCCGGCCGCGGTTCCTGCCGGGGAAGGCGGTCGTCTCCTTCGTCGCCGCCGATGACCGCCGCCGCATCCGCACCGAGCTCGACCGCTGGCGCTCCGAGCCCACCCCCAAGATCCTGGAAGTGCGCCTCCAGCCAAGAAACGGCGAGCCGTTCGACGCGGCCATCGCGCTGTCAGTCGCCCGCGGCGGCCCCCACGATACGGCGATCGGGTTCCGCTGGCTCGTGCGCGACATTTCGGCCCAGCGCCAGCTGACCGACGAGCTGCGCCTCCGGGAGGAGACCGCCCGACGCGAGGCCGAAGCGAGCGAGGCGCGCGTTCGCCACGTACAGAAGCTGGAAAGCATCGGGGTGCTGGCCGGCGGGATCGCGCACGACTTCAACAACCTGTTGCACGTGGTGCTGGGCAACGCCGACCTGGCCCGCCTGCACCTGCCCACCGACAGCGCCGCCCGGGAGCACCTCGACGAGGTGGTCCGCGCCACCCAGCGCGCCGCCGAGCTCACGCAGCAGCTCCTGGCCTACTCCGGCCGCGGCGCCGTCGAGACCCGACAGCTGAACCTGTCGGAGGAGGTGCGCGACATGGCGACCCTCCTCCGCACGGCCATCTCGAAGCAGGCCGGCCTGGTATGGGACCTGGCATCCGATCTGCCGCCCATCAGCGCGGATCCCACGCAGGTGCGCCAGATCGTGATGAACCTGATCACCAACGCGTCCGACGCCCTCGAGGAGGCCCCTGGTACCATTACGCTCCGGACCGGCCGGGCCGAAGACCCCCGCGCCGGCTCAGGCCCGCACGACTTCGTGTTTCTGGAGGTCAGCGACACCGGCTGCGGCATGGACACGGTGACCCTGCAGCGGATCTTCGATCCTTTCTTCTCCACCAAGTTCAGCGGACGGGGGCTCGGCCTTGCGGCGGTGATGGGCATCGTGGAGAGCCACCACGGTCACATTCGGATTCGCACGGCCCCCGGCGAGGGCACCACCTTCCGGATCCTCTTCCCCGCCGTGGTGGCAACCTTGGACGGCGCCGCTCCATCGCGGAACTCCGGGGCCCAGTGGCGGGGCCGTGGCACCGTCCTGCTCGCCGAAGATGAGAGCGGCGTGCGTGAGGTGGTAGGACGCATGCTCGAGCGGATCGGCTTTCGGGTGCTGCCGGCCCAGGACGGGATCGAAGCCTTGGAGGCGCTCGATCGGAGCAGCCAGGCGGTCACCGCGGTGCTCCTGGACGTCTCGATGCCCCGCATGGGCGGCGCGGAAACGCTGCGGCGGATCCGCGAGCTACGGCGTGACCTGCCGGTCATCCTGATGAGCGGCTACACCGAGCAGGAAGTGGCGTCCAAGCTCCTCAATGGGGACCACGGCGCCACCGGCTTCCTCCAGAAGCCATTCCTTCCCGAGGACCTGGCCAGCGCCCTCCGTCACATCTCCGAACCTGCCCCGCGCTGAGATACCCCCGGCACAGGACGTGCAAGCCGATGCTGCCGACGCATCTCCAGCGGCTCGGGTTGCCCGCGCTCGAGCCGGGACTCAGGTTGCCAAGTGCCTCGGATCACGGAATTTGCAGCACGCCGCCGCCCGGGGTGGACTCCCGCCCAGGGGCCCAATAGGATGCGGATCACGGTCCACCTGTCTCCTCACGGCCAATTTGGGCGTGCGGGACACGGCGTCTACCAGTGCAGGGGCTCATGACGGCCGATCTCGCCCAGCTCTTCGAGCAATACTACGCCTCTCTGGTCCGGATGCTGTACCGCCGGGTCGGTGATCGCGACCGGGCCGAAGACCTGGCGCAGGAGACCTTTGCCCGCGCGGTGGCCGCGCCGCCGAACAATCCGCGGCCGTGGCTGTTCGCCGTGGCGCTCAATCTGGTGCGGGAAGACGGCCGCCGCGCCGTCACCCGTGGCCGCCGTCTGGAGCTGCTCCGGGGCGAGCAGGACGCCCCGGCCAACTCACCCGACGTCGATCTGGAGCGGCGCGAGGAAACGGCGCGGGTCCGGGCGGCGCTCGCGACGCTCAACGAGCGCGACCGCGAGGCCCTGCTGCTACGGGCGGAAGGGTTCGATTACGAGGAGATCGCCGCCACACTCGGGCTGGCCAAGGGGGCGATCGGTACGACTCTGGCCCGTGCCCGCCGACGCCTGGTGGAAGCCTACCGGGCCCAGGAGCGGAGCCGGACCAAGGATCGAGGGAAGAATGTCGCATCTTGACGAAGGAACCCTGCACGCGCTGCTCGACGGCGAGCTCGAGACCCACGAGGTGGCCGAGATCCAGGCGCACCTGGGGTCGTGCTCGTCCTGTGGTCTTCGGCTGCGCGAGGTGAAGGAGTTCTACAGCGAAGCCGATCGCCTGATCGCGTCGGTGGATGTCGATGCCACAGCGCCGATGGCCGCACCGCGCCCCACCCCGGTCCCTCCAGCCCCGCAACCCGAGCCCGCCGCTCGCCCCGAGCCCGCTGCTCGCCCCGAGCCCGCCGCTCGCCGCGAGCCAATCCCACGTCCGCCGTCTCCGGCCGGCGGGCCGCCCCGGTGGGAGCCGTGGAACGAGCCGCCGCCCATGCTCCTCCTGCCCGACAACGAATCGGCGGCAGAGCGGCGGATCCGGCGCATGCGGCGCCTGGGGTGGGCCGCCATCCTGCTCGTCATCGTCGGCGCCGGCGTGGTCGAGGCGAGAAAATTCATGCCGGTGCCAGGTGAGGACCTGCCCCCGGCCAGCAACTCGAAGGCGGTCCTGAGCCAGGAAGAGTCGCCGGCGGGCAATGCCGGCAACTTGGCGGCCGCTCCTCAGGCCAAGACCGATTCGGCGGCGGCGCCGAGTCGGGCGCTCGCGACGACGTCGGCGCCGACTCAGCGTCAGGCCAAGCCCGCCGCGCCCGCTGCGGCCAAGACCCTGGCGGCGAACACCGATCGGGTGGCGCCCAAGGACGACCGCAACGATTCAGCCGCGTCAGCGGTGAAGGATTCAGGTGATTCAGCGCCGTCGGATGAGGCCACGGCGGGCCAGGCGGCCGACAGCCAGACCGGAAGCGAGAAGGCGGAAGCCGATACGGCCGCGACGGACCTCGCGACCGTGCGCCAGCGGGCGGCCGAAGCGCTCGCGGACC
>DATEJD010000429.1:0-9070 GCA_035278325.1 Gemmatimonadales bacterium
CGTTGGCGCATGCCCCCTTCGCTCCGCTCAGGGTGACTGCGCTCAGGGTGACTGCGCTCAGGGTGACTCGCGCGCCGCGTCCCGCTTCCGCGCGCCGCCCCCGATGCTGTATCCCAGCCCCGCGTGAAAGTGCAGCGCCACGTTCGGCACCGAGGCATGCCCTCCATCCACCGGCACGCTGACATAGGTGGCCGACAGCCGCCCGTCCAGACTGAAGAAGATCCCTCGGGTGAGCGGGAATTGTCGTGTGGCGCTCGCCATCAGGTTGGCACCGGAAAGGAGGTACCCGCCCCAGAAGCCGCGGCCGCTCAGCTTTCGACCGCGCACCCGGTTGATGGGGAAGGTGATCACCGGTCCAGCGCCGATGGCGTACGAGAACCGGCCGCGGCGAAAGCCCCGGCTCACCGTGAACAGGTTCAGACCGTTGGTGATCCGGAACTTCTGAACCTCGTTCGGCCCGTTGGTCAGGTAGATCTTGTGGTGGGTGAAGTCGAACAGCCAGCCGCGGTTTCCCGACCACACACCGATGCGCCCGGCGTAGTACCACGTGTCGAGAAACGGGCGAGTTGCCCAGTGGGCCGTGAAGTGAAGGTCCCGCTCTCCCTCCTGCGTGATCGTGAGCGGGCTCGGCAGGCTGACGGAGGAACCGAAGAATCCCTGGAGCTCGACCTGGGCACGCGCGGCCGCCGGTCGCCCCGCCAGAAGGAGGCAGAGGAGGAGAGATCGATGCACGGCAGTACGGTCACGGAGTGTTGGGCTTGCCGCGGGATTGGACGTCCTGACGGGCCCGCTCGGGCGCGGTGCTGGCGTCGCTCAGGCGGCTCAAGTCGGGTGGCAGCCCCGCCGGACGCGGAGAGGTGCCCCGGAATTCGAAGTGGTCGTCCCGCAGCAGCCGCTCCCCGGTGATGACCCCTGCGCGCGAGCGGTCGCCGTACAGCATGGTGACCACGCGGTTGATCAGGATCTCGACCGGGTGCCAGACGCCCGGTTCGACGTCGGGGTACAGATAATCGAACTCTGGGCGGAGACGAGCCTCGCGCCCTCGTGCTCCATTCACGCGTGCCTCCCGGGCGGGACGTCCGAGAGAGATATACCGGGAACCGGGAGCGGCGCCAAGGGCGCCGGCGCCGCTCGGCTCACAGCGCGCCGGGGGCGCCCCGGTGCGGCACCGGGTGCTCCAGGGCGAGCTGGACCAGCTCGGCGAGCTGGGTCGGCTCGAACGGCTTCTGCAGGACGGGAACGAGGGTCTCGCTCACGCCCACGCGCGCCACCCCGGCGGGGGTGAAGGCGGACATGAGGATCACCGGCACGTCGGGAAACTCGACGCCGATGCGGGTGGCGAGCTCGGTGCCGTTCATCTGCGGCATGACCACGTCGCAGAGAATGAGGTCCACGGCGCCGTTCCGCCGGCGGACCAGGTGCAGCGCCTCGGCGCCGTCGCCGGCCTCGACGACCGTGTGGCCCCGCTCGGTCAGCTCGCGGCGCAGCAGGGCCCGCACGCCTTCCTGGTCGTCCACGACGAGAATGATGCCGACGCGGCGGTGGTCGGGCACGAGCGCCTCGGGTCAGGGAACCGGCGCTTCCGCCACGACGGAACGCGTCTCCGCGATAAGGTACTCGCGCGGCGGGTCGCCGCTAGATGGCCCCGAGCGGCGCCTCACACCATCCGCGATCCGCCCGTGGTCTGGACCACCGCGATCGGAGTTCTTGTAGCATATGTAACCGCGGTTACATTGTAGGTCATGACGCCGCCTCCCTGGATCCTCCTCAACTCGCGGCTCCCGCGTGAGCCCAGCCGGCTCAGGCTCGGGGTCTGGCGCCGGCTCCGGCGATTGGGCGCCGTGCTCATCCACGACGCGGTCTGGGTCCTCCCGGCCGACGCCAAGACGCGCGAGGCCTGCGAGTGGCTGGCCGAGGAGATCGAGGAGCACGGCGGAACCGCGTGGGTCTGGGAGGCCGGCGGCCTCTCGACGGCGCAGGACCGGGCCCTGGTCGAGCTGTTCCGGCGCGAGGCCGATGCGCGGTACGCCGAGATCGCCTCGTCGGCAAAGGCGATCCGCGACGCCACCCTGCGCGGTCGCCGCCGGGGGCGGCGCGCCCGGGTCAAGGATGCCGACGCCCTGAGTCACGCGTTGCGCCAGCTCAGGGGCCTGGAGCGCGCGCTGCGGTTGGAAGCCCGGCGCGACTACTTCCGGGCGGGCGGCCGCGGACCCGCCGTGGCAGCCGTCGCCGATGCCATCGCGGAGCTCGAGGCGCAGCTGCTCCGGATGCAGCCGAGCGGGAAGGGGGCCCTCCATGCTCTGGGTGACTAGACCGCATCCCCACATCGATCGCACCGCCTGCGCCTGGCTGATTCGCCGCTTCGTCGACCCGGAGGCCAGCTTCGCCTTCGCGGCCGATCCCGAGACGGCCAGCGCGCTCGGCGGCACACCGTTCGACATGCGGGGGGTCGAGCTGGGGCATCACGGCGGACGCTGCTCGTTCGAGACCATCCTCCTCACCTACGGCCTCACCGATCCCGCGCTCCACGAGATCGCGGCCATGGTCCACGATGCGGACCTGGACGACGAGAAGTTCCGCTCGCCCGAGGCGGCGGGGCTGGACGCGGTGATTCGCGGCCTGGGGATGGTGGTGCCGGACGATCACGAGCTGCTCGCGTTCACGCACCGGTTGTACGACGGGCTCTACGCCTGGACCAGGCGCACCGTCCAGTCGTGAGCCCGCGAGTCTCCCTCGCCGGCTTGACCGGCTACTTCCTGCGACTCGGCACCTTCGGGTTCGGCGGCCCCATCGCGCTCACCGCGGCCATGCAGCGCGACCTGGTGCTGAGCCGGCGCTGGGTGACCACCGAGGAATACAAGGAAGGGCTGGCCCTGGCGCAGCTCGCGCCCGGCCCTCTCGCCGCACAGCTCGCCATCTACCTCGGCTGGGTCCGAGGGGGCATGCTCGGCGCCACCGCGGTGGGCCTCGCATTCGTGGGTCCTTCGTTCCTCATGGTGATCGTGCTGTCCGCGTTCTATGTGCGCTTCGGCCAGCTCTCCTGGATGCAGGGCGCCTTCTACGGCATCGGGGCGGCGGTGATCGCCATCGTGGCTCGAGGGGCGGCCAAGCTGATGCGGACCAGCGTGGGCACCGATCCCCTCCTCTGGGCAGTGCTGGTGGTGAACGCGGTGGTCGTGGCGTGGACTGAGGCGGAGCTGCTGTGGGTGTTCGCCCTGAGCGGCGTGCTGGTCGTGGCGTGGCGAGCGTGGCTCGCCCGGGTGCCAGCCCGCGGAATGGCGGCGGTCCTCGCGCCCTGGTGGCTCGTCACCGGGCTCCACGGACCGGCCTCGATGGAGACGCTGGGCCGGATCCTGGGATTCTTCGCCAAGGCCGCCGTGGTGGTGTTCGGGAGCGGCCTCGCCGTGGTGCCGTTCCTGCACGGCGGGGCGGTCGGCGAGTATGGCTGGCTCACCGAGCGCCAGTTCCTGGACGCGGTGGCGGTCTCGATGATCACACCGGGACCGGTGGTGATCACCGTCGCCTTCATCGGCTATCTGGTCGCCGGACCGGTGGGCGGTCTGGTCGCGGCGCTCGGCATGTTTCTGCCGACCTACCTTGCCGTGGTGCTCGCCGCGCCCTCGTTCCATCGGGTGATGGGCAACCGGCACCTCAAGGCCGCGGTGGACGGCGTGACGGCCGCCGCCACGGGCGCCATCGCGGGCGCCGTGGTCGTGCTCGGCCGGAGGGCCATCATCGACGCCGCGACGGTCGGGATCGCGGTGGTCGCGCTGCTGGTGCTGATCCGGGCGAGGCGGGTGCCCGAGCCGCTGGTCATCATCGCAGCCGGGGTCGCGGGCATACTTCTGCTGGGCGTTCAGCACACATGAGCGTGGCTCCGATTCACCGGCCGGCCACCGCGGACGCCGATGCGGGGCAGGGTACGCTGGTGCTCACTCGCGAGGACGTGATGCGCCTGCTGCCCATGCCCGCGTGTATCGAAGCCGTCGAGCGCGCCTTCGAGCGTCACGCACGAGATGAAACGATCTCTCCCGGAGTCCTTGGCACGCATGTCGACGGCGGTGGGTTCCACGTCAAGACCGCGGGACTTCAGGATGCGGTGGACGGCCGCCCGGTGTTCGCGGCCAAGGTCAACGCCAACTTCCCCGGCAATCCGGACCAGCGCGGCCTCCCGACCATCCAGGGGGTGATCGCCCTGTTCGACGCCTCCGACGGTCGAGTGCTGGCGTTGCTGGATTCGATCGAGATCACAAGCCTCCGCACCGCGGCCGCTACCGCGGTCGCGGCCAAGCATCTGGCGCCACACCGCGGGAACGTGACGATCTGCGGCTGCGGCGAGCAGAGCCGTCATCAGCTCCGGGCACTCGCGTGTGTGCGGACGCTGGCTCGGGTCAAGGCGTTCGACGTGAACGCCTCGCGGGCCGCTCGGTTCGCGGCGGATATGGCGGCGGAGCTGGGCCTCGAGGTTACGGCCATTGCCGAGCTCGGCGATGGCGCGGCAGCCACGGACATCTGGGTTACGTGCACTACCGCGCGGCGCTGGTTCCTGGGCCGCGCGCACGTCGCACCCGGCGCCTTCGTGGCCGCCGTGGGGGCGGACAATCCCGAGAAGCAGGAGATCGAGCCGGAGCTCCTCGCCGGGAGCGCCGTGGTGGCGGATGTGCTCGACCAGTGCACGGCGATCGGCGACCTCCACCACGCGATCGCGGCAGGCCTGATGCGTCGGGAGCAGGTGCGCGCGGAGCTGGCCGACGTCGTATCGGGCCGGAAGTCTGGCCGTCGCTCGCCGGAGGAGATCGTGGTGTTCGACAGTACCGGAACGGCGCTGCAGGACGTGGCGGCCGCGGCGCTGGCCTACCAGCGGGCGCGAGCGACGGGCGCGGGCTTCACGGTCCGGTTGGGCGGAGGCGGCGATGGGCAACGACTCGGCTTGTGACGGCTCGGCGCATCCGCCGTTGGCGGCCGCCGATCCGGTCGAAAGGGCCGCGACACACGAGGCGACGGCGCTCGCCAAGCTGAACGACTTCCTGGCGATTCCAAGTGTCAGCACCAAGGCCGAGCACCGGACCGATGTCGCCCGGTGCGCGGAGTGGCTGGCGGGGGAGCTGCGGCGTATCGGCCTCACCGCCGAGTGCTGCGCCACGGCGGGACATCCGGTCGTCGTGGCCGAATGGCGCGGTGCTCGCGGGGCGGCCACCGTGCTGATCTACGGGCATTACGACGTGCAGCCACCGGAGCCGCTCGAGCAGTGGGACTCGCCGCCGTTCGTCGGCACGGCAAGGAACGGGCGGCTCTACGCCCGCGGCGCGGCCGACGACAAGGGGCAGCTCTGGATCCACATCCAGGCGCTCGCGGCCACGCTCGAGGCGCGCGGCGCGCTACCGGTGAACGTGGTGATGGTGGTCGAAGGGGAGGAGGAGGTCGGGAGCCCCAACCTGCCCGGCTTCCTGGCGGCCCAGCGCGAGCGTCTGACGTGCGACTACGTGCTGATCTCCGACACGGTCATGTACGCCCCAGGCGTGCCTAACATCCTCACGTCGATGCGCGGACTGGCCTACTTCGAGATCGCGGCGCGATCGGCGCCGTCCGATCTTCATTCCGGGCAGTACGGCGGCGTCGCGCCGAACGCGCCCCTGGGCCTCGCCAAGGTCCTCGCGAGCCTGGTCGACTCGAGCGGCAGGGTGGCCATCCCAGGCTTCTACGACGACGTTCGGGAACCCTCGCCCGAGCGGCGCGAGGGCATTCGTGGCCTCGCCTTCGACGAGGGCCGTTTCGCGGCGAGTGTCGGGCTGGAAGGCCTGGCCGGCGAATCGGTCTATAGCCCGCTCGAGCGCCTGTGGCTCCGCCCCACGTGCGAGGTCAACGGGATGAGCGGCGGATATTCGGGCGAGGGCGCCAAGACCGTGATCCCTGCCTCGGCGATCGCCAAGGTGAGCTTCCGTCTGGTGCCGGACCAGACGCCCGACCGGGTCGATCGGTTGCTGCGCGACCATGTCGCGCAGGTAGCGCCCCCGGGCGTGCGCTTCGAGGTCCGGCGCCTGAGCCACGGGCTGCCGTGGACCCAGGGCGCGAGCACCCGGGCCGTCGCGGCGGCGCGCCGGGCCCTGGCCACTGCCTTCGCGCACGAAGCCGTGCTTGGCGGCGCCGGCGGGTCCATTCCCGTCGTGGCCGAGTTGGCCAAGATGTTCGACGCGGACATCCTGCTGATTGGAT
Source organism: Gemmatimonadales bacterium (assembly GCA_035278325.1). GTDB lineage: Bacteria > Gemmatimonadota > Gemmatimonadetes > Gemmatimonadales > GWC2-71-9 > CAVVWJ01. The sequence continues at coordinate 6,214 of DATEJD010000429.1, forward strand.
TTGGGCTGCCTGGCGAGAACGCCCACGCGCCGAACGAATGGATCGATCTCGACAACCTCCGGCGTGGCGTGCGGGTGATGATTCGCCTCTATGAGGAGCTGGGGATGCTGGGGCGGGGATGAGGTTGGCATCGACGCCATGAGCAAGGGAATAGGGGTCCCCGCCGTTTCGATCGTACCCCCTCCATAAGCCAAGCCCCACCAACGCACCTCTCGGCGCGCAGGGTGGACCTGAACGGCGGGGCTACCACCACCAACCCCACGAGTGCATGATCAGCCAAGCCCTCACCCTGCAGGCGCCCGCCTGCGCGAAGGACTTGCGCGTGACCGACGATCGCCTGCGCGACCGGTTCGGCGTGCTGTTCCGCCAGACCTATCCCGAGCTGTGCAACTTCCTGGTCCAGTTCGTCCGCTCCCGCGCGGTGGCGGAGGAGCTGGTCCAGGACCTCTTTCTCCGTCTCTGGGAGAAACGCGCGAGCTGGGACACGGAGCTCCCGAGCCGAAGCTATCTCTACCGCGCCGCACGGAATCGCGCCTTCGATCACCTCCGGCATGAGCGCATCGTCGAGCGAGCCAGCGCGGCGTCGGCCGACGATCTCGTGCCTGCCGATCCGCTCCGCACTGACGTCCCCGACCGGGACGCCCTCAAGGCGGCGCTGCAGGACGCCGTCGCACGGCTCCCCGAGCGCACGCGGCAGGTCTTCACCCTGAGCCGCGGGCACGGCATGAGCTACGCGCAGATCGCCGACGCGCTCGAGATCTCGGTCAAGACGGTCGAGGGGCAGATGGCGCGGGCGTTCCGTTACCTGCGGAACGAGCTTCGCGCCTACCTGTAGGCGCTCCCGAGGCACCGCCTCGAATAAGGGTCACGTACCGCTCGCCCGTACCCCACAGCAGAACCCTTCGCTGGACAGGCACCGCCATGGACGATGACATGAATTGGGAGCGGCTGGCCCGCTATGTGGCCGGGGAGTGCTCGCCGGACGAGGCCGTGGAGGTCGAGCGGTGGATCGGCCGGGACGCCTCGCGCCGCGCGGCGGCAACCGATATGCGCACGATCTGGACCAACGCCGAGGTCGGGCCGGCCGGCTGGGATGCCGAGGGCGCCTGGCGGGCAGTGGAGTCCCGCCTCAACGCGACGAGCTCGCCCGCGGCAGCCCCGGCTCGGCGCGCCGCCCCGCGCTTCCGGATCGCGCCGCGCTCCCCGCTCTCGATCGGCCTCCGCGTCGCCGCCGCAGCCGCGATCGTCGCCGGAGCGGGGCTGCTGGGCATCCACCTCCGCCGATCCGCGAACGAGCCGGTGGCCGGGCCTCCGGTCGCGATGCGCGAGTATGTCACGCCGAGGGGGCAACGCGCCGACTTCAACCTGCCGGACGGCACCCATGTGGTGCTGAGCGTCGCCAGTCGCCTGCGCGTGCCGGTCGGCTATGGTGCCGGCGCCCGCCCGCGCGACGTGTACCTCGAGGGGGAGGCGTACTTCGAGGTCACGCATGACGAACGCAGGCCGTTCGCCGTGCACACTGCGTCGGCCGTCGCGCGCGACCTCGGGACGCGATTCGGCGTGCGCGCCTACCCGGACGAGGCGGGCATGCAGGTCGCCGTCGCGGAGGGGACGGTCGCCTTGCGCCAGGCGGCCGCCGACCAGGGCGGCGAGCGGCGACTCACCGCCCGCCAGCTCGGCCAGCTGGACCAGGCCGGCGTGATCACCGTGCAGAGCGGCGTGGATCTCGATCGGTACCTCGCCTGGACCGACGGCCGACTCGTCTTCGACAACACCCCGCTGCGCGAGGCCTTGCCGCAGCTGGGCCGCTGGTACGACCTCGACTTCAGGCTTGGCGACAGCTCGCTCGGCGTTCTGCCGCTCACGGCCACCTTCACGAATCAGCCGACGGACGACGTGCTCCAACTCCTCGCGCTTACGCTCGGCCTGCGGGAGGAGCGGCGGGGCGATGCGGTCACCTACTATCGCGCCGGGACGGGTCGCTGACCCGATAGCATCGTCGCACGATTCCCACATCACACCTTCCCGTTGGAGGGTAGGCATGCGCCGTGTCTGGACGTCGCTGGTTGCGCTCGCGGTCGGCTTCGCCGCGGAGGCTTTGGGCCAGGAATCGGAATTCGCCTTGCATCGGCCCCGATTCCTCGCGGTGGCCAGCGCCGGTGGAGAACGGGTCGACGCGAGCAGCGCAGCGGTGCTCCGACGCCACGTCACGCTCGCGCTTGCCGGTGTGACGGTGGAGGACGCGCTGAAGGAGATCGCGCGGCAGGCCAATCTCGAGCTGATGTTCACGAAAGCGGTGCTGCCCCCCGGGCGCGCGGTCTCGCTGCACGCGGCCGATATCACGGTGGGGGCCGCGCTCACGCAGGCGCTGTGGGACACGGGACTCGATGTGCTGCTCCTGCCGGGCGGGCAGATGGGGCTGGTGCAGCGGCCGGCGCCGGCGCCGGTTCCCGCGGCCACCGGTACCGTGCTTGGGCGGGTGACCGACGCCAGGACGGGGCAGGGGTTGGAGGGGGCGGAGGTGCTGCTCGAGAGAACCCGGTGGCGGGCGGTGACGGGAGAGGAGGGCCGGTATCGGCTCGAGGAGATCGAACCCGGCAGCTACACGCTCTCGGTCCGCCGTATCGGTTACGCGAAGCAGACCCACGCGGTGACGCTGGCCTCGGACGAGGAGACGACGGTGGATATCGCGCTCGAGCCGGTGGTGACGCAGCTCGACGAGGTCGTGACCACCGCCACCGGCGAGCAGCGGCGGTTGGAGCTCGGTCACGTGGTGGGCCGGATCAACGCCGACTCGCTGGTCAAGGAGGCGCCCATCTCCGACCTCACCGAGCTGCTCACCGCGCGTGTGCCCGGT
>DATEJD010000430.1:0-5272 GCA_035278325.1 Gemmatimonadales bacterium
GCTTCGCTCAGGGTGACTCGCTCGGCGGGCGACTCCTACCGCCCTACCGCCTCACCTGATACGCCAGCTTCACGAAAAACCCGTCGCTCGTCCGCCTCAGCCGCGACCAGTTGAACTCTTCGTCGCTCTCGAGCGAGCTGCCGTACCCCAGGAACGCCACCGTTCCCGGAGTCGGCTCGAACGAGGCCAGCAGGTCCACCCGAAGCCCGTTGAACTCGCTCACCGGCTGCGCGGCGCCGCCGATGAAGAGCGGCTGGCCGGTGACCGGGTCCTCGAGCGCGGCGGTCCGGTCCGAGCGATACTCGCCGATGGCCCGGAAGAACAGCTCGCGCCGGGGCTGGTACTCGACCTTGAGGCGCGGGATGGTCGAGCGGGCGAACTCCCGCCCGTCCAGCCGGTCGAGCCGGAAGATCGTGGCGGTGAAGGCCGCGCGAATGGTGGGCACCGGCCGGAGATCCACCTCGCCCGTGAGCTGCTGGTAGCTGCCGGTCGCGGCCTCCTGGAAGATCGGCGCCCGGCCTCGACGGTACTGCACGAACCCGCCGAGCTGGCGCCAGGTGGGCAGCGTCACCTGACCCTGCCACCAGAAGCCCGAAAAGTCGTCGCCGGGGCGGTACCCCGGGCCGGTGGCGCTTCCTATTGTATAGTCGGCGTAGGTCGAGTCCTGGAAGTTCACGAAGTCGCGCTGAACGTGCGCGATCAGCTTCCACCCGCCGCGGACCTGGAGCTGCGCCTCGGCCTGCTCGAAGCCCTCGAGCGCGTGCGTGAAGCCGAAGTCGCCGTAGGCCCAGGTGCGGTCGGGGCCGCCGAACATGGTGAGATTCTCCAGCCACGCGCCCCGGGCGCCGTACAGGGTGAACCGGTTGAAGATGTGCCCGTTCACCACGTTGCTCCGGAGCCGGTTCACGAACCCCGCCTGGTCGTCGAACCCGTCGCCGAAACCCTTCAGGAGATAGTTGAAGCCCCACGAGCGGCCGGTGCGATCGAACTCCGCCTGCCAGATGGGCGCCGTCCGGCTGCTGCCCGTGCCGTCGCTCGTGACCGATCCGCCCAGCTGCGCCTGCGTGTAGTACAGCCCCCAGACGTAGCGGAAGTCGCCCGCCAGCACCCGATTGTGGCGGCTCCCCTGGTCGCGGTTGGTGAAGGTGACGCCCGCGATCGAGCTGCGCCCGAAGTCGCGCCGGAGCCGGGTGATGTTGAACCAGGCGTCGTCGGCATCGGTCTGGTCCACCGCGGTCAGATGCGCGATGCCGAGCTGGCCGAACTTGCCGGTGAGCTTGAGGCCGCCCTTGGGATCCACGATCCGGCGGGTGTAGACCAGCGTGTTGGGCGACCCGAACAGCTCGATCCCCTCGAGAAAGAACGGCCGCTTCTCGGGGAAGAACAGCGCGAAGCGCTCGTTCACCGTCACCTGCCCGGCGTCGCTCTCGACCTGGCTGAAGTCGGGGTTGACCGTGGCGTCGAGCGCGTAGCTGGTGAAGCCGAGCCGGAGGTTCAGGCCCGCGTCGGGGTTCACGCTCTCGCGGTCGAAGCTGCCGCTCACCTCGTCGCGCGCGCCGTTGGCGGTGGCGGTGACGAACGGCTGCGCCTCGACCAGCACCCCGCGCTTGAGGTCGTGCAGCCCGCCGATCGCCCCCTCCTGCCCGAGGAAGCTGGCGTTGGCGCGCCGCACGTCGGTCCAGGTGTCGGTGTAGCCGGTGCGCTGGACCACGCGGGTCACGTTGAAGCCCCAGCTCTGGGGCTCGCCCGACGGGTAGCGCAGGCTCTTGAACGGGATCCTTATCTCGACCGTGTAGCCCTGGTCGGTGATCCGCCCCTTCGACTCCCAGATGAAGTCGGGGTTGAGGTCGGTGCTGCCGGGATTCAGGCTCGAGACCTGGCCGGCGCCCTCGCTCCGCACACCGTCGCTCTGGACACCCAGCGGGTTCACGCCGAACTGAAAGGCGCGGCGCCGGTCGTGGAAGGTGTCGATGTCGAGCAGGATGTTGTCGTCGTTCGCGATGTTGTCGCGGTCGGCCACGGTGGCGCGAATGGCGGACGGCACCTTGTCGTGCGCGACGATGCCGAACCAGATCGCGTCGGGCGCGTACCAGACCAGCACCTCCGTCGCCTCCTCGGCGGCGCGGCTGTCCACCGGCTGGTACTGCCAGAAGCCGGTGAGCCGGGTGGCCTGCTGCCAGACCGGCTCGTCGAGCACGCCGTCCACCCGCATCGGGGTGGCCGTCTCGATGCGAGGGATGTCGGCCGTGGGCGAGCCCTGGCCGTCCACGGCGACGCCCACGCCGGCGGCTGCGGCCGGTGGGCGGGTGGCCCCCGAGTCGGCCTCGGCGGAAGCGCGACCGCCGGAGGCGGCGGTCTGAATCAGCAGCAGCAGTGCGAGCACGGGGGCTCGGAGGTGGTCGGGTTCGCCTGCACGGTCGCGCGGCAGCGGCATGCGCGCGGCATCGGCCTGCACAGGAATTTACGGGGTCGTCAACGGGGGAGTTTCCCGCAGCTTGGTGAGGCGCCGGTCGGACGGTCGGACGGTCGGACGGTCAGACGGTCGGACGGTCGGACGAGTCACCCTGAGCGGAGCGAAGGGGGCATGCGTCGGCTCATGCCCCCTTCACTTCGTTCAGGGTGACTCCCCTCCAGGGTGACTCCCCTCACCCGCCCACCATCTCCTCCCCCTCCGCCGTGGTCGGATCGATCACGGCCGCGACCTCGAGCACCCGATCCGCCGGGAACCCGCCGAGGCGGGCGTGCTCCCGCACCAGGTCGGCGTTGGGCGCGATGTAGACGCAGGTGATCTTGTCCTCGGTCACGAAGCTCTGCACCCACTGAATGGTGGGCCCGAGCGAATGGAGCACGGCGTTGGACACCCGGGCGATGCCCCGGAGGTCGGCGGCGGAGAGCGCCGCCGCGTCGGGCATGTCGCGCTCGATGATGTATTTCGGCATGGATTGCCTCTCAGTGGTGGGCCATCACGGCCGTCTGTGGGGGCGCGAACTGGCAGCTCACGGTCGGGTTCCAGTTGGCGTAGAGGCCCGACGGGTTGGACTTCCACAGCCAGACGTGGAGCGCCCACACCTGGAGGCCGGTGTTGTAGGTGAACGACTGCTCGAACAGCGTCGGGGCGGGATCGGTCGAGGGCGCGGCCTTCACGTACTCGACGCCCACCAGCTGCATGGTCCCGTCCTGCAGCGGCTCGTACATCAGGAACGGGGGCTTGGACACGGTCGGCGTGTCGGTGAGGTCGATGCCGGTGTTCTGGTAGTGAATGCCCATCGCCCCCGAGTCGTTGGCGAAGCAGCCCATGAAGGGAGCGTCGTAGCCCGCGGCCTTGCCGGCATCGAAGCTCCTGTACGGCTCGGTGAGGCTCCGGAGGGTCGCAAGGTCTTGCGCCTCCGTGCCCGAGTCGTTGCCGCAGCCGGCCAGGAGCGCCGCCACCGTCAGGAGGAGTGCGGTTCGTTGCATGATGACCTCGTTGTGCGATCGTGATAGGTTAGGGGCACCAACACGGGTCAACATGCGCGGGGCCGGTTAGCGGCTTCTTGCGCGCGGGATTAGCCAGGTCTTAGCTGGGAAGCGAGAAGCGAGTGATCAAGGTCCAGCTGCTCGGTGGCGCCAGCCTGCGCTCGGGCGAGGCTCCGCTCGCCGGCCCCCCGGCCCAGCGCCATAGAATCGCGTTGCTGTCGCTCATCGTCGCCGCGTGGCCGCAGCCCCTGAGCCGCGATCGCGCCATGGCCCTGCTCTGGCCCGAGCGGGACCTGGTCAAGGCCCGCCGCCTGCTCAACCTCGCGGTCCACGTGCTCCGCTCGGCGCTGGGCGACGACGCCATCCTCTCGACCAACGACGGCCTGCTGCTCAACCCCACCGCCCTGAGCTGCGACCTCCACGAGCTTCGCGCCGCGATCGCGGCGAACGATCCGGAGCGCATCGCGCGCCACTACACCGGCGCGCTGCTCGACGGGTTCCACCTCGACGAGTCGGCCGAGTTCGCCTACTGGCTGGATGAGCGCCGGAGCGAGCTGGTCCACGCGTTCACCGGCGCGCTTCGCGTCGTCGCCGAGGACCAGGAGCGGAACGGAGACCTGCACGGACGGGTGAGCACCTGCCGCAAGCTGGTGGCCGCGCACCCGCACTCGGGCCTCTATGCCCGCGCCCTCATGCGCGCGCTCGACGCCGCGGGCGACCGCGCGGGGGCCATCCGCCACGCCGCCGAGCACGCTCGGCGGCTCGAGCAGGACCTCGAGCTGCCCCCCGACCCGGAGGTCCAGGCCCTGGCCGAGGAGCTTCGCACCGCGGCGCCCTTCCGGCCATCGCCGGCGAGTGCCCGCGCCGCGGTGCGCCCGCGCGGACAGGCCCACCACCTCTATCTCCAGGGGCGCCGCTGGGCCAGCGATTACACCCTGGCGGGCCTGGCGCGCGCGGTCGACTGCTACGAGCGCGCGGTGGCGCACGACCCGAGCTTCGCGCTCGCGCTGGCCGGCCTGGCGATGGCCTACGTCGAGCTGTCCGAGCAGGGCGGCATGCCGCCGGAGGTGGCGCACCGGAAGGCCGGCGAGGCGGCGGCCGCCGCCCTGCGGCACGACCCCGAGCTGGGCGAGGCCCACCGCACGGCCGCGTACCTCAAAGTGGTGCGCGAGCACGACTGGGCCGGCGCGGAGCAGGCATTCAAGCGTGCGCTGGAGCTCAACCCCGAGGACGCCGACGCGTACGATCTCTACGGCCGGCTCTGCGCCGCGCTGGGGCGCTTCGACGAAGGCATCGTGCTTCAGCGGCGGGCCCAGGAGCTCGATCCCTTGTCGCACCGGCTGGACGCGGTGTCCACGCTGATCCGCGCGGGCCGGTACCTCGAGGCGGTGGCAGGCGCGCGGAACGCGGTCGAGCTCGACCCTGGCCACGACCGCTCCCGGGCCACACTCGGCTGGGCCTATTTCCTGAGCGGACGGCAGGAGGAAGGGCTGGCCGAGATCGAGCGGGCCGTCTCCCTCTCGCCCAACAGTACGCTCTGGCTGGGCCAGCTGGGCCAGGCGTACGCGATGGCGGGCCGCACCGACAAGGCGCGCGAGGTGCTGCGCCAGCTGGAGACCCGGGCTCGAACCGCGTACGTCTCGCCCTACCACCTGGCCTACGTCCACACCGGGCTCGGCGAGCACGATCGGGCGGTGGCGCTGCTGGAGCGCGCGGCGAAGGAGCGCGCGGGAGCGGTGTACGGGATCAAGGGGTCGTTCCTGTTCGCGGCCCTGCACGGGCATGCCGGATTTCGGAAGCTGCTGGAGGGGATGGG
>DATEJD010000431.1:0-17526 GCA_035278325.1 Gemmatimonadales bacterium
ACCGTCCGACCGTCCGACCGTCCGACCGTCCGACCGTCCGACCGTCCGACCGTCCGACCGTCCGACCGTCCGACCGTCCGACCGTCCGACCGTCCGACCCATCTATCGCCCTATCGTCTTATCGCCCTATCGTCTTCACCCGCCCTATCGCCTTCACCCGCCCTATCGCCCGTCTTGACCATCCCTGGCGCCCTAACTAGCTTCCCCGGCTCACTTTGGAGGAACGCCCGCCATGAAACCATCGTATCGGCCGCGCAACAAGCGCCGGATCAACAAGCACGGCTTCCGCGCGCGCATGGCCACGCGCTGGGGACGGGCGGTCCTTTCCCGCCGCCGCAAGAAGGGGCGGAAGCGCCTCACGGTCTCGCTGCCGACGAAGCACGGGGGCTCCTGACGCCCTCGGCGCGCTTCCCGCGAGCGCACCGGCTCGCACGCGCGTCGGACATACGGCGGTGCCTCAGCCAGGGACGGCGCCGGCGCTTCGAGCATCTGGACATGATCTGGATGGACAACACGACGGGCCACCCGCGGATGGGACTGATCGTACCGAAGTTCCAGTCATCCGCGGTGGCCCGCAACCGTCTCCGGCGTCGCCTCCGCGAGATCTGGCGGCGGGAGCTCCAGCCGCACCAGCCCGCGTGGGATCTCGTCATCCGAGCCCGCCGGGAGGCCTATGGCGCGCCGTTCGATCGCCTGCGCGCCGACCTGCTGGCCTGGCGGCGCGTCGCGGTCTCCGTATGAGCGCGCAGGGCCTCGAGTCGGCCGCCGAAGCTCACCGTGGGCTCGCGCCGAGACGCCTGATCGCCGGGCTGATCCGCGCGTACCAGCGCTTCCTCTCGCCCGCGCTGCCGCCCAGCTGCCGCTTTCATCCGTCCTGCTCCCAGTACGCGCTCGAGGCGGTCACCCGGTACGGTGCCCTGCGGGGCTCGTGGCTGGCCGCCCGTCGCCTGGCCCGGTGTCATCCGTTCAACCCGGGCGGGTTCGATCCTGTCCCTTGATCCCGTGAACTGAGCTCATGGACCGTCGTACCATCTGGGCGATCCTTCTGATGATGGTGATCGCCATTCTGCCGGCCATCTTCATCAAGCGGCCACCGCCGGCTGCCGTCCCGGCCACCGCCGACACCGGCGCGCGCGCCACTCGCACGCCAGTGACGCCTGCGCCTGCCCACCCGGCGCCGGCGCTTACCCCGGCCGACACGCTGCGCCCCACCGCCGACACGGGGCTGTCCGCGCCCGCCGTGCACACCGTCGCCGTGACGTCTCCCCTCTACGACTACGGCGTGAGCACGCAGGGCGGACGCTTGGTGAGCGCGCGGCTCGCGCGCTACCGCTCGATGGCTCCCGAGGACAGCGGCCGGAATGCGCAGATCCTTCCCAGCGACAGCCGGCTCCTTGGCCTCACGCTGGTCACCGGGCGCGACACCATCCCGCTCGAGAGCCTGGCCTTTACCGCCTCGACCGATTCGCTCGACGCGAGCCAGGGCGCGCCGCTCCGACTGACCACCGCGCGTGGCCCGCTGCAGGTAGCGCTCGAGTACCGCTTCGCCCCCGACGACTACCGGATCGAGGTGAGCGGGCACGTGACCGGCATCGGCCCCAACGGAGGCACCCTGCTGGTGGGCATGGGGCCGACGCTGGCCAACACCGAGGCCAACCTGGTCGAGAACCACCGGGCGCTCGCGGTGGTCAGTCGGCGGAACGACGCCGAGCGGACCGACCTGGGCAGCCTCACCCCCGGCGAGCCCAAGACCGTGAGCGGGCCGCTCGACTGGGTGGCGTTCAAGTCGAAGTACTTCGTGACCGGCATCCTGGCCTACGACAGTACCGGCGGAAAGATCAGCGGCGCCACCATCGCCGCGCGGCCCACGCCGGAGAAACATCCGACCGAGGCCGACGTGCGCCTCGCCATTCCGGTCCCGGCCAGCGGCGACTTCGGGTACACCGCCTACGTCGGACCGATGGAATACGATCGGCTGGGCCGGCTGGGCCGAGGCTTCGACGACGTCAATCCGTACGGCTGGCCCGGGTTCCGCACGATCATCCGCCCGGTGGCCGTCGGCGTGCGCTGGCTGCTGGTCTGGATGCACGAGCACCTGCATCTGGCGTACGGCCTCGTGCTGGTGTTCTTCGGGGTCCTGGTGCGGGTGCTCCTGTGGCCGCTCAACCAGAAGGCGATGCGCGCCAACATGCAGCTCCAGGCGGTGCAGCCGCTCATGAAGGACATTCAGGAGCGCTACAAGAGCGATCCGCAGAAGATGCAGCAGGAGATGTTCAAGCTCTACAAGGAATACAACGTGAACCCGCTGGGCGGCTGCTGGCCGATGCTGCTGCCCATGCCGGTGCTGTTCGCGCTGTTCTTCGTGTTCCAGAACACCATCGAGCTTCGGGGTGCGTCGTTCCTGTGGCTCCCCGACCTGTCGCGCCCCGATCCGCTGTACGTCATCCCCGTCATCATGGGGCTCTCCATGTACGGCCTGAGCAAGGTCGGCCAGATCGGCATGGAGCCCAATCCGCAGATGAAGATGATGCTCTATGTAATGCCGATCATGATGACGTTCCTGTTCCTCAACTTCGCCTCCGGCCTCAATCTGTATTACGCGGTGAGCAACCTGGCGAGCATCCCTCAGCAGTGGCTGCTGGCCCGCGAGCGGGTCAAGCGGGGGGCGCCCGGGGCCGTCCAGGTCAAGACCGTCCGACCACCGGCCAAGCCCCCCAAGGGAAGCAAGGCCTAGCTACTCGACGATCGCGCTGGTGTCGGGACGGGTGAGCCGGACCCGCATCGACCGCTGATCGATGGTCAGGCGGAAGTGGCGCAGCGCCTGGGTGCCGATCGTCATCCGGGAAGGAATGTCGGCCGGCAACGGATGGACCGCGATGCTCGGCTGATGGAAGACGTGGCGGCCGAGCTTGAGGTCTCCGGCCAGCCGGGCAGCCTTCACGTCGACCGGCGCGCCGCCGCCCACGACCGCTCGTCCCACCACCCGCGGCGTGCCGGCGAACGCCAGCCGAGCCGCCTCGTCGGGCACCGCCTGGAACAGCATCCCGCCCTCAGAAGGGGATCCGCGGGCGTACTCACTCAATGTCTGGCCCCGACGAAGGTTGCGGGTGATAAGTTCCGTCCCATGCTCTCCGATCCGATCGTCGCCCTGGCCACGCCGCCGGGACGCTCCGCCCTCGCCGTGGTCCGCTTGAGCGGCGCCGGCGCATTCGATGTGGCTCGGCGGGTCGTCGCGGGGTTTCGGATCGAGCCGCCCCGCACGGCGAGGCTCGCGACCTTTCGGGACGGCGCGGGCGATACCATCGACCGCGGCCTCTACACGGTGTTTCCCGGACCGGCCAGCTACACCGGCGAAGATCTGGTCGAGCTCTCGTGCCACGGGGGGCTGCTGGCGCCGACCCGGCTGCTCGCCGCGCTGCACGAGGCCGGCGCGCGCCCGGCGGCACCCGGCGAGTTCACCCGGCGCGCCGTGCTCAACGGCAAGCTCGACCTGATGCAGGCGGAAGCGGTGGGCGACCTGATCGATGCCACCGCGCCGGCCCAGGCACGGGCCGCGCTCAGGCAGCTGGAGGGAAGTCTCTCGCGTCGGCTGGCCGATCTCCGCGTGGCGCTGGTAGAGGCGGAGGGACTGCTGGCCTACGACATCGATTTTCCCGGCGAGGATGACGGCGCGGTGCCGGCATCGCGCGTCGCGGCCCAGCTCGAGTCGGTCGCCTCCCGGATCGAGCGGCTGCTCGACAGCGCGCCCGCGGCGGAGCGGATGCGCGAGGGGGCGCTGCTGGTGCTCGCCGGCCGTCCCAACGCCGGGAAATCCGCGCTGTTCAACGCGCTGTTGGGCGACCAGCGCACGCTGGTCACCGAGTTCCCCGGTACCACCCGCGACGCCGTGGAGGCCCACACCGATTTCCTGGGATGGCCCGTGCGATTGGTGGACACCGCGGGCCTGTGGGACGCGCCCGATCCGATCGACCGACTCGGTGTGACGGTGAGCCGGCGCTATCTCGCGTCGGCCGACCTGGTGCTCCTCTGCGTCGAGACCGGGCGGGCGCCGGGGCCGGACGAGGCCGCGGTGAGCGACGCGAGGCCCACGCTGCTGGTGCGAACCAAGGCCGACCTCTCGCCGGCGACGCCGGGCGGCGGCCTACCCGTGTCGGCGGTGGCCGGCACCGGGCTGGGCGGGCTCCGCCGGGCCGCCGCGGATCGAGTGTTCGGGGATCGGGTCGTCCTTGCCGACCTCGAGCCCGCGCTGGGCCGGGCGCGCCAGCGCACCGCCCTCGGCCGCGCACGCGCCGCCCTCGCCTCGGCGCTCGAGCTCTTTCGCGGAGAGGGAGACGCGGTGCTGGTGGCCCATCACGTCCGCGAGGCGACGGCCGCGCTGGACGAGTTGATTGGCGCGGTGGACATCGAAGACGTGCTGGATCGGGTGTTCGCGAGCTTCTGCGTGGGGAAGTGAACGGCGGTGAGCGGTGAGCGGTGAGCGGGGGCGGCGTCACCCTGAACCCTGGCTACGCCCAGGGTAAGCTCCGCGAAGGGGGCATGCCCGAACGCATGCCCCCTTCGCTTCGCTCAGGGTGACTCAGCTCGCCGCTCACCGCCTCAGGCCGTCTGGATCCCTCGCGCCACGTCCTCCGCCGCCTGGAAGTCCGCGGCGGGCGCGCGGAGTGCCGCGGCCAGGCCGCGCTCGCCGACCAGCGCCTCGGTCATCCGATAGCCCAGGTAGTAGCCCGAGCGCTCGGGCAGGACCCGCCCGCCCACCAGCCGGGCCGAAGGGCTCATACCACCGGAGAGATAACGAAGCCGGAGGCCGAGCCCGCTCTGCTCGAGGTCGGGCTCGACCACGCGGCGGAGGAAGGCTTCGAGCTCGCGCAGGCGGTGATACTGCCGGCGAGGATAGCCGAAGTAGTCGGCCGCGTCGAAGCCGGGCGCGACCGCCTGCGCGGCGTGCACCGCGAGGCCTTCGTTCACCAGGAGCTCGCGCAAAGTGGCGCGGCTCCCGGTGGACCAGTAGTCGTAGTAGCCGCCCGCATCGCTCACCAGCCGGCGCATGTCACTCGCGCTGGTCGGTGAGGTGTAGCGCACCGTGTGGGCCAGCTCGTGGCCGATCCACAGCGGAATCAGGTCCGGCGGCAGGCCCATGCCGTAGGTCTCGGGATTCACCCGCCCGGTGAAGTGCTCCAGGCAAATGAAGGCGACGCCGCGGCCGCCCACCACCAGCTCACCGGCATTGGCTCCGCCCAATCCCACCATGAGATAGGTATCCGTGGGACGATCCACCTGCAGGATTTCCTCGGCGCGGCCAATCGCTTCTTCAGCGACCTGCACCAGATTGACCGCGTCGGCCAGGGCGAGCAGGTCGCTGCGATCAGCCCGCAGCGCGGCGGTGATGATCTCGCCGGCATGCGGGCTGTCAGGATCGAGTACGTAGTTGCGCCAGTAAGCGTCCAGAATCGGACGATGAGACTCGCGGTATTGCCGATACGCCGCCTCCCGGTCACCGGCGCCGAGCACCGCGAGAAAATCGGGAAGAAGATTGATCAGCACGGCGGACAATACGAAAGCGGCTGGGAAGAAGCAAGAGAGACGAAAGGACGATAGGAAGATAGGGCGATAAGACGGAAGTCGGACGGTCAGACGGTCAGACGGTCGGACGGTCAGACGATGAGACGGTCGGACGGTCGGACGGTCGGTCGAGTGAGCGGGCGACCAGGCGCACTTAGGGAACATCGCACGTGCTGTAGCTGAAGGGGTGCGACGTCACTTCCCGCACGGATGGTGATCCGCGCTGTCATGACTTCCGGCCAGTAACGAAGAAAGGACGGCGGCCCGCAATCGCGCGCCGCCGTCCCTCGCTGCCCAGGCGACCACTCGGGCATAAACCAGCGCCCTATCGCCCTATCGTCTTATCGCCCTATCGGCCTACTAGTGCTCCGTCTTCTTCTTCCGCGCCACCTCGTCGAGGAAACGGCGCTCGGCGGCGGTGAGGCTGCTCATGCCTTGCTCACTGATCTTGTCGAGCACCCGGTCCACTTCGGCCGCCACTGGATCGGACTCGGAGCGGCGACGAGGGCGGAGTGGCGTGGGCGGGGTGCGGCGATCGGGCTCCGCCGCGCCCGACTGGACCATGACCACGCGCTCGACCGCGCGGGGCGGCTGGTGCGGGCTCCGGCGCGAGAGCGCCTGCAGGCGGAAGAAGAGGAAGCCGAACCCGGCGCCGCCGATATGGGCCAGATGGGCCACGCCATCGTTGGGCGCCACCTGCGACAGAATGACCTCGAGCCCGACCATCACCAGGATGAAGGTGCGGGCCTTGACCGGCATCGGCAGTGGGAACACCAGCAGCTCGGCATCGGGCCAGAGCATGGCGAACGCCACCGCCACGCCCAGGACCGCGCCGGAGGCGCCGACGACCGGAGCGGCCGCCGAGGCGATGAATCCGGACAGCATCAGGCACAGCACCGCGGCCCCGATGCCGCAGTAGAGATAGTACAGAATGAAGGCCCGTCCGCCGATCCGGTGCTCCACCGGTGGGCCGAACACGAACAGCATCAGCATGTTCACCAGCAGGTGCAGCAGCCCCGCATGGACGAACATGTAGGTGACAAACGTCCACGGGCGGCGCAGCGCCTCGCCCGGGGCGAATCGGAGGGCTTCCTGCAGGGTGGGCGAGGTGAAGACCGTCAGGAGCAGGAGCAACACCACCGCGTTGGCGGCGATGAGGCGTCCTACCCAGGGAGTCAGTCGATTGGACGGAGACAGATTCATCGAACCACGCCTTCTATGCTAAGACCCCGCAACGGCTAGAACGGTTCCTTGAGGCGGCCGAGTCGGGCGGTTCGACAGATCCGTTCGCACAGGTCCGGGAACTCGATCCCTACCGCACGAGCAGACTGGGGGAGCAGGCTGGTCGCGGTCATCCCCGGCAGGGTATTCACCTCTAAACAGAAGAGTTCCCCCGCCGGTGTCAAGCGAAAATCGACCCGCGAATAGCCCCCCAGCTTGAGGGCCTCATGGGCCAACAGCGCCAACCGCCCGCACTCCGCCTCGGTGGCGGGGGGGAGGTCGGCTGGGAAGATCTCCTGTGACATACCAGGAGTGTACTTACACTCGTAGTCGAAAATCTCGTGCCGCGGGATGATCTCCCCCACGGCCAGGGCCTGCCCCTCGAGGACTCCGACCGTCAGCTCCCGGCCGGGCACGAACCGCTCGATCATGACCTCGTCGTCATACCGGCGGGCCAGGGAGACCGCTTCCGGGTATCCGTCGGCCTCTTTCACCACGGTCAACCCGACGGTGGACCCCTGTTTGGAGGGCTTTACCACCACCGGCCAGCCGAACTCCCGGGCCACCCGGTCCCGGTTGGCCGGGGCCATGACCCAGTCCGCTGTCGGGACCCCAGCCATCCGGAAGAGACGCTTCGACACATCCTTGTCCATGGCCATGGCACTCCCCAGCCGGCCACTGCCGGTGTAGGGGACGCCCACCATCTCGAGCAAGGTCTGCAGGGTCCCGTCCTCACCCCGCCCCCCGTGCAGTGCCAGAAACAGCACCTCCGCATCCCGAACGACCCGGAGGTTGGCCAGCCCCGAAAGCAGCAGTCCCTGCTCCAGATCCTTGAGCTGATCGCTCGAGGGGGGCACCGTCCCAACCGAGCCGGAGAGCAGCGATCGTTCATCGGCCTCGGGGACATACCCGCGGGCCGTATCCACGACCGCAACCTCGTGGCCCCGCGAGCGGAGCGCCGTGATGATCTGCACCGCCGAGGCGATGGCGACGTCACGCTCGGCGGAGGTCCCGCCGGTCAGCACGGTTATACGCATGGCTCGATTTCGGTGGTTAGGGTGATGGCGGACGGTCAGACGGCCAGACGGTCGGACGGTCGTACCGTCCGACCGTCGCTCCTAGCTTTTCCCCCCGATCAGCTGCTGAAGCACGTCATACCGGCTCACGATCCCCACGAGCTTCCCCTCCCGCCGCACCAGCGCCGCGGGGCTCTCCCGGGTGAGCATCGCGCCAACCCGGTCCACGGCGGTACCCGCGTCGACCTCGGGGAAGGGCGGCTCCATCACCTCGCTCACCGGGCGCTCCAGCAGCGCCGGCTGGGCCAGCGCGCGAGCCATGAGGCTGCCCTCGATGAGGCCACCCACCGACTGACCGTTGTCGATCACGGGAATCTGGCTCACGCTCCAGGTCGCCATGAGGTTGAGCGCCTGACGCACCGCGGCGGCGGGCGCCACGCTCACCACGGGCGGGGCGCCACCGACAGGGCGCCGCTCCAGCAGCTCCTGCACCGTGCTGCGGGGCGTGTCCAGCATCTGGTTCTCCTGCATCCAGGCGTCGTTGAACTGCTTGGACAGATACCGCTCGCCGGTGTCGCACAGGATGGTCACGATGAGCGCGTTGGGATCGGCCAGCTCCCGCGCCAGGTCGAGCGCGATCGCCACGTTCAACCCCGACGATCCGCCCAGCAGGATCCCCTCCTCGCGCGCGAGCCGGCGCGCCATGAGGAACGAGGTCTTGTCCGACACCTGGCGGAACTCGTCGATCCAGTCGAACCACACCGTGCTGGGGATCTTGTCGCCGCCGATGCCCTCGACCTTGTAGGGATGGCCCTCGCCCATGGACCGGGTGCGGTGGTACTGGGTATAGAGCGAGCCCACCGGATCGCCGGCGATCACGCGGATCTTGGGATTCCGCTCCTTGAGGTACTTGCCCGCGCCGCTCACGGTGCCGCCGGTGCCCGCACCCGCCACGAAGTGAGTGACGCGTCCCTCGGTCTGATGCCAGATCTCGGGCCCCGTGGTCGCGTAGTGCGCCTCCGGGTTCACCTGGTTGTAGAACTGGTTGGCCAGGATCGCGTTGGGCGTGTCGTGCACGATCTGCTTGGCCTTCATCACGTAATGCTCGGGATGGTCCGGCGGCACGGCGGTGGGCGTGACCACCACCTCGGCGCCGTAGGCCTTGAGCAGCCGTACCTTCTCCATCGACATCTTGTCGGGCATGGTGAACACGCAGCGATAGCCCCGGAGCGCCGCGGCGATCGCGAGCCCGACGCCGGTATTGCCGCTGGTGCCTTCCACGATCGTGCCGCCCGGCTTGAGCTCGCCGCGCCGCTCGGCGTCCTCGATGATCGCGAGGCCGATCCGATCCTTGACCGACCCGCCCGGGTTCACGTACTCGGCCTTGCCGTAGATCGGCGTGCGGACCCCGGCGCCGATCCTGCCCAGCCGGATGAGCGGCGTCCAGCCGATGGTTTCGAGCACCGAGTCGTAGGGCCGGAGGTGGGGAGGCGTCATGGCGCGCTCTGCGACCGGGGGTTCCGGAAATGGATCGGCTGCAGGAACAGGCCTCCCACCGGCCGCCCATGGCGAAGCGCGGGGGAGAACCGGAGACCGGCCGCTCCCCGGACCGCGGCCGAATCGAGCGCCGGGTAGCCGCTCGACTCGGAGACCCGGGTCGACTCCGGCACCATGGCGCCCAGCGAGTCGGCGTACAGGCGGAGCAGCACGCGCCCCTCGATCCCCTGCTCGAGCAGCGTGACGGGATACTCCACCGGGCTCACCGGGTTGATGGCGACCGGCGGCTGGTCGGCATCGCTCGGTGTCGACACCGGCGCGCTGGTCGAGATGCGGAAGCCGCCGTCGTCGTCCCGGCCACAGGCCAGCACCAGCGCCACGACGAGCCCGCGCCCAGCGAGTGCGCGCAGTGCCGCGGGCGCGAGGGACGTCACCGCCGGTCCTCCGCGCGGCGCTTGAACTCGGCCAGCCGGTTCAGGGCCTCGAGCGGGGTGAGCGCGTTCACATCGATCTGTCGGAGCTCCTCCACCATCGGGTCGGGCGGCGGCGGGTCGGCGAACAGCGCGAGCTGGCCGGGGTCGCGCGGCGCCGCGGGCGCGCCGGGCACCACGCGGTGCTCCCCCTCCAGCGTGCCCAGGATCTCACGCGCGCGGCGCACCACGCCGTCGGGCAGGCCGGCGAGCTGGGCCACGTGGATGCCGTAGGAGCGATCGGTGCCCCCCGGCTCGAGCCGGTGGAGGAAGACCACCGTGTCGCCGGTCTCGCGCACGGCCACGTTGTAGTTCCGGGCGTGCTGCAGGCGCTCGGGCAGCTGCATGAGCTCGTGATAATGAGTCGCGAACATGGTCTTGCAGCCCACCCGGTCGTGCAGGTGCTCGGTGACCGCCCACGCGATGGCCACGCCATCGTAGGTCGAGGTGCCGCGCCCGATCTCATCGAGCAGGACCAGGCTCCGCGCGCCCGCGTTGTGAAGGATCGCGCTGGTCTCGCTCATCTCCACCATGAAGGTGGACTGCCCGCGCGCGAGATTGTCGCTCGCGCCCACCCGGGTGAACAGCCGGTCGACCGTGCCGATCGACGCTTCCGCGGCGGGAACGAACGAGCCCATCTGCGCGAGCACCACGCAGAGACCGATCTGCCGCAGGATGGTGGACTTGCCCGCCATGTTGGGTCCGGTCACCAGCGCCACCCGCTCCGCCTCGGTGAAGCGCGCGTCGTTGGGAATGAACGCCTCGCGCGCCATGAGGCGCTCGATGACCGGGTGACGGCTTTCCCGCAGCACGAGATCGTAGCCGTCGTGCACCGAGGGCCGGACGTAGCGTCCGGTCACCGCGCATTCGGCCAGCGCGGTCCAGACGTCGAGTCGGGCCGTGACCCTGGCGGTGCGCTGCACCCGGCCGATGGCCTGCCCGACCGCGGCCCGGAGCGCGCCGAACAGCTCGGCCTCCCGGGTGCTCATCCGCTCTTCCGCGCCCAGCACGCGCGACTCGTACTCCTTGAGCTCGGGCGTGACGTAGCGCTCGGCCGAGGCCAGGGTCTGCCGCCGCTCGTAGTCGGGTGGCACCTTGGCCGCGTGGGCGTTCGTGATCTCGAGGTAGTAGCCGAACACTTTGTTGAAGCCGACCTTGAGCGACGGAATGCCGGTGCGCTCGCGCTCGCGCTGTTGGAGCGAGGCGATGTACTGGCGGCCGCCGTCGCGGAGCGTCCGGAGCTGGTCCAGCTCGGAGTCGTAGCCCGCGCGGATCACGCCACCATCCGCCAGCGAGGGCGGCGGTCGATCCTCGAGCGCGCGGGCCAGCTCCGAGGCGAGATCGCCGAGCAGGTCCAGCTCGTCCACCGCGTCGGCCAGGGCGGCAGCCGGCCCGCCTCGCGGCAGGGTCGAGGCCGCGAGCGCGCTCAGCGCCTCGGCTACGTCGGGCAGTCGAAGGAACGAGTCCCGCAGTGCGCCCAGCTCGCGAGGCGTGGCGCGACCGGCGGCGGCGCGGCCGGCCAGGCGCTCGATGTCGCGTACACCGTCGAGGGCCTCCCGGAGGCGCGCCCGGCCCCGACCGTCGCGCACCGCCACCTCCACGGCATCGAGCCGGTAGTCGATGGCGACAGGATCGCGCAGGGGCGAGACGATCCATTGCCGCAGCAGGCGGCCACCCATCGGGGTCACGGTCGCGTCCAGGACCTCGAGCAGGGTGCAGCCACGAGCGCCGGGCCGAAGCGGCTCGACCAGCTCGAGGTTGCGGCGGGTCATCTCGTCGAGCCAGAGAAAGGCGGCGCTCCGCCGCACCACCGGCCGAGCCAGGTGGGGAAGCCCGGCCGGCTGCAGCTCGGAGAGGTAGCGGAGCAACGCCCCGGCCGCCCCGACCGCCGACGCGTCGCCGGGACCGATGCCCAGACCATCGAGGCTCGAGAGCGCGAACCGGCGCGCCAGCTCCTCGCGGGCCAGGTCCGGGTCGAACTCCCACGGCTCCCGTGTCGTGTGGAGGATGCCGTCGTCGACGGCGAGCGTCGTGCCGCCGGGCAGCACGATCTCCGCGGGTCCCAGGCGCCCCACCGCTTCGGCGACGCCAGTGACATCCAGCGTCTCGAGCAGGAATTCGCCGGTGCTGAGGTCGACCGCGGCCAGTCCCACGGTTCCCGCCCCGCTTCCGGGCCCGAGTGCCACCAGGAAATTGTTCTTGCCGCCGGCGAGCCAACCTTCCTGCAGCAGTGCGCCTGGCGTTACGGTCTCGATCACTTCGCGCCGCACCAGTCCCCGGGCGAGCTTGGGATCCTCCACTTGTTCGCAGATCGCCACCCGATACCCCGCGCTCACCAGCTGGCGGAGGTAGTCGGCCGCGGCCTTGACCGGAACGCCGGCGAGCGGCACGCCGTCGCCCCGGGAGGTGAGGGTGATCTCGAGCACCCGCGCGGCAAGCTCGGCGTCCTCGTGGAACATCTCGTAGAAGTCGCCGACCCGGTAGAAGAGGATGGTCGCGGGATGCTGCGCCTTGATCTCACGCCAGTGTTTCAACATCGGCGGAGTGGATGCGTCGGCGGCCTCGCGACTCACGGCGGCCATGGAGAAGTGCGAGAGGGCGGAAGGATCATACCCGGGACAATATAACGCTCTAACTGAACCCGATACCGGCGGTTCACGGGTGAGCGTGCCCGCGGGGCACGATCCCTGCTGCCCGCGGCCCGCCATGCGAAACCCTCCCTCGGTCGCCGGTCGTGCCCTGCTCGCGGTGGCGCTCCTGATCGGGTTTTACCTGCTCGCCGTCGCGGTCGTCTGTCTCCTCCTGGCCATGCCGTATCTCGAGTACCGGCTGGTCGGCCGGGTGGAGGGCCGGCTCGGCGCTTTTGCGCTGATGGGCGCCGTGGCGATCCTGTGGGCCCTGCTGCCAAGGCGGGATCGCTTCGAAGCCCCCGGTCCGACCCTGCGGGAGGAGGATCATCCCCGGCTGTTCCAGGTGCTCCGCGGCGTCGCCCGCGACACCGCGCAGGAGATGCCCGCCGAAGTTTTCCTGGTTCCCAATCTCAACGCCTGGGTGGCACAGCGCGGCGGGATCATGGGGTTCGGGAGCCGGCGCGTGATGGGGCTGGGGCTGCCGCTGCTCGAGGCGCTGACGGTTCGGCAATTCCGGGCCGTGCTCGCGCACGAGTTCGGCCACTACTACGGCGGTGACACCCGACTGGGCCCCTGGATCTACAAGACGCGCGCGGCGATCGATCGGACGCTGCAGGGCGTGCACCGCCACAGCGCCGCTCTGGCCAAGCCGTTTCAATGGTACGGGCAGATGTTTCTCCGGATCACGCACGCCGTCTCGCGCCGGCAGGAGTTCACGGCCGACGCACTCGCGGCCCGCACGGTCGGCGCCCAGCCACTGATCGAGGGATTGCGCCTGCTGCACGCGAGTGACGGCGCGTTCGCTTCCTATTGGTCCGGCGAGGTGGTCCCCGTGCTCGAGCTCGGGTCCCGCCCGCCGATCGCCGCCGGGTTCCGGCAGTTCCTGGCCGTCCCGCAGGTGCAGAGCGCGATGGATCAGGCCGTCCAGCACGAGCTGGCGGAGGGTCAGGCCGGACCGTACGACACGCATCCCTGCCTGCGTGACCGAGTGGCTGCCCTGGCAGAGCTCCCGCCCGGGGATTCCGACGGTGAGGATCCGCCGGCCTTCACGCTGCTCGACGCGCCCGACCGGGTCGAGTCCACCCTGATCGCGTTTCTTGGCGGCGCCCAGGCACAACCTCTCCAGAGCGTGACGTGGGAGGACGTGGGCGAGCGGGTCTGGATGCCGTTCTGGCGTGCCAGAGCCAAGGCGCACGCCGCCGGGCTCGCCGGGCTCACGCCCGCGGACGCACCCACGTACGCGGCGGACCTTCCTGGCCTGGCGGTGCGTCTCGAGATGGTCGCCGGTGGCGAGGACCCGACACCGGCTCATGGCCAGCAGGCGGGGTGGATCGTCGCGGTCGCCCTGGCGACGGCGCTGCACGACCGTGGATGGAACCTGCGGGCGTTGCCGGGCGAGCCGGTCGTCCTCGAGCGCGATGGCGTAGCGATCCATCCATTCTCGCTCTTTAACGATCTCGCCACGGAACAGCTTGCGACGGCCACCTGGCTCGCCGACTGCCTCCGCCTCGGCGTTGCCGATCTGGATCTGGGCGCGGCCGTCGGCCCGGCCGACGCGACGGTGTCGGGCACCGCGGCGGCTTCGATCTGGTCGTTCGTCGCCATGACCTACTACGGCCTGATCCTCAACCGCACCTACCGGATCGTGGTCACCGACCGCTGGGTCTGCGGCGTGCGGGTGCGCGGGCTGCTGTCGTCACCGCCGGCGCCGCGTCCGGAGTATCAGGATCCCGAGTTCTACGTGAATCCCAGGCTGACGGCGAAGTACTCCCAGTTCGACCCCGACTCCGACGGGTTCCTGGCCATCGATCGCGCGAACTTCCGCATCGAGCGGGACGCGATCCTTGAGGTGGAGCGGATCGACCGGCGCAAGTGGGGCATGGGCCACATCCCGTACTCGGGCCGAATCGTGCTCCACCTCGAAGGCGGGGTGCGAAAGGAGCTGATCATCGTCGGTCAGCAGAACATCGAGGCGATCGTTCGCGATCTGGCGCGGGCGCCGGCACTCGCCGCGACTTAGCGGGGCCTTTCGCGGGGGGTGGGAGACCGCACAAGTTCCCTCCACACTCACCTGCGAGCGTTCCGTGCCCCAGCCGTTCCACTACGCATTCTTCGTTCGCGATCTCGAATCCACCCGCCGGTTCTACGGCGAGGTCCTGGGCTGCCGGGAAGGCCGCAGCAGCGACACCTGGGTGGACTTCGATTTCTTCGGCAGTCAGATCTCCGCCCACACCACCGGCACCGTGGCACCACCCCAGAACACCGGCCGGGTGGAAGACATCCTGGTTCCCATGCCCCACTTCGGTGCCCTGCTCGTCTGGGACCAGTTCCAGGCGCTGGCCGAGCGCATTCGCGCGGCCAAGCTCCCATTCATCGTGGAGCCCCGCATCCGTTATCCTGGCCAGCCCGGCGAGCAGGCCACCATGTTTCTCCTCGACCCCAGCGGCAACGCCCTCGAGTTCAAGAGCTTCAAACACCCCGAGCACGTCTTCACCGCATGAAGCGGGCGGCGGTGGCCGTGATTGGAGGCGGCGTGATGGGCGCGAGCGTCGCCTATCACCTCGCCGCGCGCGGCCAGCGCGACGTGCTGGTGCTCGATCGGTCGGCCGGGCCCGGTACCGGCAGCACCGGTCGCGCTACGGGTGGGTTCCGAGCCCAGTACGGCACGGCGATCAACGTGCGGCTGTCGCTCCTCGCTCGCGCCAAGCTCGAGGCCTTTCGCGAGGACACCGGAGTCGATCCGGGGTACGTCCGGGCCGGCTATCTCTGGCTCGCCGTGAGCCAGGCGGAGCTCTCGGAGCTCGATGCCGGCCGCCGGGTGCAGCACGCCGAAGGGCTCCACGAGGCGGTGGCGGTGACGCCCGAGGACATCAGGCGACTCAACCCCGCCATCCGGTTGGACGGGCTCGTCGGGGGCGCCTTCTGCCCCACGGACGGCTTCATCCGGCCACTCCAGATCCTCGACGGGTTCCTGAGCGCGGCGGCGCGGCTGGGCACGCGCGTGCAGTGGGGCGTGACCGTCACCGGCTTCCAGCGTTCGGGCGACGGCCGGGTCCGCCAGGTCGAGACCTCGGACGGACCAGTAGCCGTGGACTCGGTGGTAAACGCCGCGGGGCCGTGGGCCGCGGCCGTAGCCGATCTCGCGGGCGCGCCGATTCCGCTCACACCGCTCCGCCGCCAGATCGTGCCCACGGTCGCCTGTGACCTCCTCCCCGCCGACATGCCGATGACCATCTGGGCCGGCGATGGCTTCCATCTCCGGGTGCGCGACGGCCGGGTGCTGCTGCTCTGGCCCACGCCGGGAGTGCCGGGCCGGCCGTTCGACGTCGGAGTGGATCCGGCGTGGATCGAGGCGGTCACGGCCATGGCGCACGACCGCGTGCCGCGGCTTCGCGCGGTGGCGGTCGATAGTGCCGCGGCGTGGGCCGGACTCTACGAGATGTCGCCGGACAAGCACGCCCTGCTCGGCGCGTGCGCAGCCTGCCCCAACCTGTACTGCATCAACGGCTCGTCGGGCCACGGCGTGATGCATTCGCCGGCGCTGGGCCAGCTGCTGGCCGAGATCATCTGCGACGGCCAGGCCACCACGCTGGATGTGCGGTGCCTCGCGCCGGACCGCTTCGAGCGCGGGGCCCAGCTGCCCGTCAACGGGGTGCTCTGAAGATCAGCGAGGGGGCGTGTCGTCGGGCACGCCCCCATCGCTCCTCCTCAGCGTCATCACTCACTGCGTCGAATCGCGCGGCATCGTGCCCGAGGGGGCGGTATCCGCCTTGGTCGAGGGGACGGAATCGCCGCGCTGCGTCGAGTCCGCGGTGACGGTCCGGGCCCGCCACTGCTCCACCTGGGTCTCGAATTCCTGCGACAGCCCTGCCAGGTCCACGGTCGAGCTGTCCGACACGGCGCTGTTGGCCTTCACGCGCTCGAGCCCCACCGCCGCCTTGCTGTAGGTGCTGTCCGCGGCGAGCGCGGCCTCGTACGCCTCGCGGGCCGACACGAAGTGACCCGAGCGCTCGAGGGCCGTGCCGAGGTTGTTCTGGAACACGGGCACGTTGCTCCGGAGCTGGACGGCCCGGGCCAGCGGCGGCAGCGCCGAGTCACTGCGTCCCTGCTGGATGTAGATGTAGCCCAGGTTGTTCATCGCCCACACATCGCGATCGTCGATCGCGAGCGCGCGCTGATAGGCGTCGATGGCCTGGTCCACCTGGCCCAGCTCATAGTGCGCGCGGCCGGCTAGCCGGAGCCCTTCGGACGAGAGCGGCTCGATGGCGAGCGCGCGCTCCACCCGATCGAGCGCGTCCTGCGCTCGGCCGGTCTCGATCAGCACGCGGGCGGAGTTGAGCAGGCTCTTCCGGTGAGTGGGATCGAGCCGAAGCGCGGCGTCGAACGCCTCGAGCGCGCGGGTGTGGTCGCCGGTCTTCCAGGCAGACAAGCCCAGCATGTAGTGACCCCAGGCATTGTCGGGATCGCTCTCGGTGTACGCCTCGAACATGGTGGCCGCTTCCTCGTAGCGGCCACGGTGGAAGGCCCGCTCCGCGTCGGCATAGCTGGGTGCGACGGTGCCGACCACGTACGTGCCGGGCTTGCCCTTGGTAGCGGCCGACTCGGTGGTGCCGGGCGGAGTCGCGCCGGTCGAGACAGTGGTGGTGGATCCGGGGGTGGCGTCAGCGGTCGAGCCGCCGCTGGGCCGGTCGCCGGGGGAGCAGGCGGCTGCCAATGGGACGAGCACGGCGGCGATGGCGGTGAGGCGGGTATGGCGGGTCATGGCTTCCTCAAGGTGTGGCGCCGGGGCGCGGTGGACTTCGGGCGCCGGGAGGAAAGGCAAGCGGGTGGCCAGGGGAGGAGCCGAGCGATGATGCGCTGCGAATTGATTGTACTACAAGAGCTTATAAGCTGATGCGGTGTTGCGGGAATCTTGCTTTGTGTCCAGCGGGACACGTATATCTAATGACGCCAGTGTCCAGTTGGACACGCTGTGGTCGGCGGCATTCCGGGCCAGTAAGGAAGGATCGCGCACGGGCTCCGGTACGGGATCGAGACTTGTGCCTATTCACCACGAAGCAACGGTGTTCGTCGTCAAGTCCTCGCGGCCGAGAGGGTCGGATCCCACGGGCGCTGATCCCGGACCATGGCATT
>DATEJD010000432.1:0-7722 GCA_035278325.1 Gemmatimonadales bacterium
AAGGGGGCATGCGTTCGGGCATGCCCCCTTCACTCCGTTCAGGGTGACTCCTCTCGAGGTCATGCCCCCTTCACTGCGCTCAGGGTGACTGCGCTCGTGCCTCCCGCTCGGCATGAGGGCTACTGCGCCGGCGCCGCCTCCGCCCCGCTCGGCCGTCGGTTGAACTTCGACATCACCTGCCGGAAGAACCGGAACAGCCGCCATATCAGGAACAGGGCCAGAATCACCAGCGCCACCACGATGCCGGCCGTGATGATCGGATGCGTCGCCGCGAGCCAGGACAGAACCACGGCGATCGCGTCCTCCCCGACACTCAACGACCAGTTGCTCACCGGCTCGGGGCTCACGTTGGCGGCCGCGCGGGTCGTGGCCTTGGCCCCGTGCGAGGTCAGCGCCACGCTCCCCGCCAGCAGCGCGGCGCCGATCTTCCACTGCTCAGGCACGCCGCCGGCGAACGCGCTGTACGACAGAAGCGCGGCCGCCGGGGGGCGGATGAAGGTGTGAACCGCGTCCCAGACGCTGTCGACGTAGGGGATCTTGTCGGC
This sequence comes from Gemmatimonadales bacterium, assembly GCA_035278325.1. Taxonomy (GTDB): domain Bacteria; phylum Gemmatimonadota; class Gemmatimonadetes; order Gemmatimonadales; family GWC2-71-9; genus CAVVWJ01. Next base: position 546 of record DATEJD010000432.1, read on the forward strand.
GATGAACTCGATTACGAAGAGCGCGACGGCGACGCCGAGCACGATCGGGTGGGCGAGCACCTGAAGCTGCGGCGGGAGGTGGATGATACCGAACCGCTCGAACAGCCCGACGGCGGCCACGGTGAGGTAGAGATTGAGCCCCGAGGCGAACGAGGTCCCCAGGGCGAAGCCGAGGGTATCGAGGGGCGACATGCCCTAAAGGTAAGCGGTGAACGGTGAGCGGTAAGCGGGTGGTGGTGAGTCACCCTGAACGGAGTGAAGGGGGCATGCCCCAACGCATGTCCCCTTCGCTTTGCTCAGGGTGACTCCGGTTCGATCAATGCTCCGCGTCGAGCCACTCAACGGTGACGCCCCCGACGGCCGTCGTGATATCGATGTCCAGGTGCCGCGCCGCCTGATCGTACCCCGGGGAAAGGTAGGCGTTGCCACGGCGAACGAAGCCGTCGGGCTCGAAGGTCGCGAGGAACTTGTCGAGCGTGAGCCGCACGCCGACCTGCCGCGGCAATCGGAGCGCCACGGCGCCCAGCGCCATCTTCACCGAGACGCGCGAGCTGGAGGTCCAGGCCCCGCCGAAGTCCAGCATGACCTGGCCCACGCCGCCCTCGAACGTAACCCGGTCGCATCGGCTGTTGCCGAGCCCCAGCACGGTGAGCTCCGCGGCCCCCGAGCTCAGCACCGCGTCGCGACAGCGGGTGGCGTTGGGCTGCGAGAAGCGGACCGTCGCGCGGCTTGCGCCGGCCTCGAGCCGGAGACTGGTGAGCCGGAGCCCGCCGAGCTCGATGTCGCCGTCCACGGCCCCCAGGGCCACGGCCAGGTCGAGGTCGCTGCGGGGGGAGAAAGTGACCGACGCCGTCTGGCGCAGCTGCCCCTTGGACACCACGCGCAGGCCGCCGTCGCCGGCGGTGCGGAGCCCCAGCGTGACGTGCCCGCGGGCCGCGTCGAAGTCGCTCAGCGGCTGATAGCGGTCGCCGTCGTACAGCACGTCCATCCGATAGAGCTCCGTCGGGCGGCCCGCGGCCAGCCGAAGCGCGCCGGCGGCGAACTCGAGCCGGGCGGACGTGCTGGTCTCCCCGTGCCACTGCCGATAGGTGCTGAACGGCCGCATGCTCTGGGCGGAGCCCGCGGACGCCCCGAGCACGAGCGCCAGCGCCGCGAGGCCGAGCGGCCGCATCAGAGCCCTCGCGTCGGCGTGCGGGAGCCGGGCCGCTTGGCGGCGGTGACCCCGAACTGCGGCGTGGCCCAGAGATATTCGTCGGTGAGCGCCTCCGGCGGGATGAGCCGGCCGGCGAAGTTCTCGCGGATGCCCGCCCGGCTCAGCAGCGCCGCGCCGAAACCCGTCGTGCCGAGCAGCCAGGTGACCAGGATGGCGGCCCCGCGAATGAGATCGCCCGCCACGGGCACCCAGCCGAACACCGACCACGCCATCCAGAATGCGGCCAGCGCGGCCAGGCCGACCAGCAGGTACCGGTAGCTGTTGGGCGAGCCGATCATGGCGCCGAGCGCCATGCGCCGGCGGGTGTAGGTCTCTCCCATGGCGTGCGCCACCGCGAGGAAGCCGCCCACCGCGGCGACGATGACGAGGAGCGCGTACACCACCACCGCGAACGGCAGCAGCACGATGCCCACCACGCTGAGGATGAGTCCCACCACCAGCATGCCGAAGGTCGGGAGCAGCAGGAGTTGTCCCAGCAGCCCGGTCGCGAAGGCCCGACCGAAGGAGTGCGAGACCGTATCGGAGACGACTTCGAGGTTGGGCCGCCCGAACATCACCAGCCCGAATCCGAGCGCCCCCAGCGTGAGGAACACGCCCACCACGCCGGCCAGCCGCCGGAACACGGTCTCGAACGCGCTCGGCGGCGGCGCGTGGGCCTCGATGGGAGCCTCCAGCACCGACGCGGACCGGAAGGTGCGTACCTCGCCACCGATCTCGCCGCCTTCGTCGCGCACCTCGCCGCCCAGCGTGAGAATGTCGCCCGAGACGACGCCCCCCGGATGGAGCACCACGTCACCTTCGACCGTGACCAGATTGCCGAGCAGCTTCCCGTAGATGTCGGCTGTGCCCTGCACCACCAGCAGGTGGCCCGACAGGCTCTCGTTGGAGCCGATGCTGAAATCGCCCAGGCGCGCGGTGCCGTTGGGGATCGTCACACGGATGGCTCCGTCGTGGGGCCGAAGCGCCGAGCGGAGCCGAGTCTCGATGGTGGTGGGCTTGCTGAGATCGTCGAGCGGCACCGGCGCCTGGCCGGCGCCGGCCTGCGGGATGGCTCGGGGGGTGGGCCGCGGCGTCTGAGGATCCTGGGAAGGGCCCGTCACGTCGGATACGAGCGACCAGAACCCGTGGACCAGCTCCACCGCGCGCGACCCCGTGGGCGTGACCCGCGGCGCCGCGACGGCGAGACGCGGGAGCATCACCATGGCCAGCGCCAGCAGCGCGGTGGATCGGCTAGGCGCCCGCATGCGCCACCCGCGGGCTCGGGAGCGCGAGGAGCCGGCGCAACGCCAGGACTCCGCTCAGATACGCGAGGAGTGCGAGCCCGCTCGCAATGCCGAGACGTGCGGGACTCGAGGCCAGCTCGCGGAAGCCCGCGAACCAGGGCTGCTCGATGAAGTTCGAGGCCACCGCGCGGACGCCGAGCCAGGCCGCCTGCCCCGCCTGCGCTGTGAGCCAGTTGCCCAGCGCGACGAGCGTCTCCTGATGGCCCAGGGTCCAGACGATGCTGCCGGCCATGGATCCGAGCACCACGACGAGCAGGCTGGCCGCGAAGGCCATGGAGCCCCGGCTGGCGAACACCCGCCGGCGCAGCAGATCGATAGTGCGCACCTGAAGCGGCTGGGGTACCGCGACCCGCGCCATCACGCGATCCGAGAAGCCCGGGGCGGGGCTCATGAGCGGGAGCCCGGCGATCAGCGATACGATTTCCCGTTCGGTTTCCGCCCGCTCCTGGCACGCGGGGCAGCCGGCCAGGTGTTCCTGCGCGGCCGGCGCCAGGGCGCCGGCAAGCCAGGCGTCAATGTCGTCGAGGGTCAGGTGACGGCCGGACACAGGGCTCATAAGTGGAGCCTCCTACGGTCGAAAAGGGGGGGAGGTTTCATTCTTCGCGCAGGTGGGCAAGGGTCTGCCGGAGCTCGTTGCGGGCCCGGTGGATGTAGGTCTTCACGGTGCCCAGGGGCAGGTCCAGGATCTCGGCGATCTCCTCATAGGCCCGCCCCTCGACATGGCGGAGCAGGATGCACGAACGATACTCGGGACGGAGCCGGCCGATCGCGGCCTCGATGGCGCCGCCCAGCTCCCTGGCCTCGACCGCGTCGAGCGGGGACTCCTGCCGGGCTCCGATCTGGAGCGCGGTGGCCTGCATGGCCTCGGGGGTCGCGGCGTGGGGCGAGCCGTCGAGCGACAGCGTGTCCAGCTCGCGACGGCGGAGATGATCGATGGCCGCGTTGTTCGCGATCTTGAAGATCCACGAGGAGAACTTGAACTCCGGACGGTACGACTCGATGGCGTTGAGCGCCTTGATGAACGTCTCCTGCGCCAGATCCTCGGCGAGCTCCCGGTCGCGCACCATGCGGAACAGGAGCGCGAAGATCGGTCGCTCATACCGCCGGATGAGCTCGCGGTAGGCCGCCTCGCGCCCGGCCCGGGCCATGAGCACGACCTCCTGGTCGCTGAGCCGGACCCACTCCGCGGTGTCAGCCACCCGCCCGCCGCCTTGCGGAGGGTCTCGTCGCCGGACTACATTGAGCGCCTATGTTAGCCTCGGATCGTGAGTTACCCGTCTCGGGCGGCCCCGAGAAACGGGCCTATGTCCGGGACGTCTTCACCGCCATCGCGCCTACCTACGACCGCCTCAACCGCATCATCAGCCTTCGGTTCGATCAGGGCTGGCGACGGTACGCGATCCGCCGGCTGGGTTGGGAGCGGAAGCCGGACGGAATCTACCTCGACCTCTGCGCGGGGACGCTCGACTTCGGCGCCGCCCTCGCACGCATGGCCGGCTTCCGCGGGATGGTGGCGGGAGCGGACTTCGTTCCGGCCATGTTGCGGCTCGGCCGAGCCAAGGCCGCTCGCCTGGCGCCGGCCGCGGCCGACGCGCTGGAGCTGCCGTTCGCCGACGCGACGTTCGACGGGGCGATGGTCGGTTGGGGCGTGCGGAATCTGGTGGACCTCGACGCGGGCCTGGCCGAAGCGGCGCGGGTACTCAAGCCGGGAAGCCGTCTGGTGATCCTGGAGATGGCGCTGCCGACTCAGCCCCTGCTTCGCCGACTCTACACCGTCTACTTCCGGCGAATCATGCCCTGGATCGGCCGTCGGATCTCGAAGCATACGACCGCCTATACCTGGCTACCAGAGTCCACCTTCAAGTTTCCCGAGCCGCCCGAGCTGGCGCGGCGGCTCGAGGCGCGGGGATTCCGGAACGTGTGGTACAAGCTGTTCATGGGCGGCGTGTGCGCCCTGCACGTAGGGACGCGGCAGTAAGGCCGGCGACCACGATGATTTCCTCTCGGCAGGCTCACCACGGAAGCACGGAAGACACGGAGGCGCAGGGAGGATGTCGGTGGTGAACAGCACACCGACAAAGTCCTTCTTCCGTGTCTTCCGTGCTTCCGTGGTGAAATTACCTACGAGGGGCTCGAGCGCGTCACGTCCCTCGCCGCGTCCGCGTTGAAGCCCGGGCGACACGACCGACACCGACACACGACGGCCCCAATGCCCCTCGACAACCTCCGGCAGTTCATCCAGGGCATCGACCGCATCGGCGAGCTGGTGCGCGTCACCCATCCCGTCCGCGCGCGGCTCGAGATCGCGGAGATCGCCGACCGGTGCATGAAGAGCCCGGGCGGCGGCCCGGCGCTGCTGTTCGAGCACGTGCTGCTGGACGATGGGCGCCGGAGCCCGCAGCCGGTGGCGATCAACCTGTTCGGCTCGATGCGGCGCATGTGCCTCGCGCTGGGCGTGGACGACCTCGACAGCATCGGCGGCCGCATCGCCGACCTGCTCAATCTCAAGGTCCCCGAGGGGCTGCTCGGCAAGCTGGCCATGCTCCCCAAGCTGGCCGAGATCGGCAAGTTCCCGCCCCGGGTGAAGAGCGGGCGTCCGCCTTGCCAGGAGGTCATTCTCCGGGACGACGCGGTCAACCTCGACGACGTCCCGTTCCTCACCACCTGGCCGGAGGATGGCGGGCGCTACATCACGCTGCCGATGGTGGTCACGACGGATCCCTCGCGCGCGATCCGGAACGTGGGGATGTATCGCATCCAGGTGCTCGGGCGCGACACGCTCGCGATGCACTGGCAGCGGCACAAGGTCGGCGCGGCGCACTGGCGCGAGATGGCGGAGCGCGGCGAGCGCATGCCGGTCGTGATCGCGCTCGGCGGCGACCCCGCCAGCATCTATTCCGGATCGGCCCCGCTTCCGCCCACGATCGACGAGTTCATCTTCGCGGGGTTCCTCCGCCGGCAGCCGGTCGAGCTGGCCAAGGCGGTCACCTGCGATCTCGAGGTTCCCGCCGAGTCGGAGCTGGTGCTCGAGGGCTATATCGATCCCGCCGAGCCGCTGGTGACCGAGGGGCCGTTCGGCGACCACACCGGCTACTACTCGCTCGCGGATCTCTACCCGCAGGTCCATGTCACCGCGATCACCGCGCGCCGCGACCCCATCTATCCGGCCACCCTGGTCGGACGCCCTCCCATGGAGGACTACTACCTCGGCCACGCCACCGAGCGGATCTTCCTGCCGCTCCTCAAGCTCACCGTGCCCGAGATCGTAGACTACCACATGCCGGCCCCAGGCATCTTCCACAACCTGGTGTTCGTTTCGATCGACAAGCAGTATCCGGGGCAGGCCTACAAGGTGATGAACGCGCTGTGGGGGCAGGGGCTCATGTCGCTGGCCAAGGTGCTGGTGATCGTGGACAAGCACGTGAACGTCCGCGATCCGGACGAGGCCTGGTGGATCGCGCTCAACAACATCGACCCCGAGCGCGACGTGCGCTTCACCATGGGTCCGGTGGACGTGCTGGACCACGCGAGCCGCGGCTTCACCTACGGCAGCAAGATGGGCATCGACGCGACCCGGAAATGGAAGGAAGAGGGCTTCACCCGCGAGTGGCCCGACCTCATCCGCATGGACGAGGCGACCAGGCAGCGGGTGGATGAGCTGTGGCCCAAGCTCGGCATCCAGCTACCGGTGAGAGGTGAGCGGTGACCGCGCGTGAAGGCCAGACCTTCGCCGGCGAGTCCCTGCTGGTCCGCTACGTCAACTTCGTGAAGCTGCCGCACACGCTGTTCGCGCTGCCGTTCGCGCTGCTCGGCGTGCTGGCCGCGTCGCGCCTCGAGCCGGTGACCGTCCGGACCGTTCTGCTCGTGGTCGTCGCGTTCTCCGCGGCGCGGTGGGCCGCCATGGGATTCAACCGCGTGGCCGACCTCCAGTTCGACGCCGTCAACCCGCGGACCCGGAACCGCGAGCTCCCGCGTGGCGCGCTGACGCTGGCGCAGGCCTGGCTGTCCATCGTGGCGGCCATGCTGGTGTTCGTCCTCACGGCCTGGGCGCTCAATCCGCTGTGCTTTCTGCTGAGCCCGGTGGCGCTGGCCTGGGTCCTGACCTACAGTCTCACCAAGCGATTCACCTGGTGGCCGCATCTGTGGCTGGGCATGAGCCTGGCCATCGCGCCGGTGGGTGGCTATCTCGCCGTCACCGGTCAGTGGAGCCACCCGGTGTGGCTGCTCCTGGCCGTCAGCGTGGCAGTTGCCACCTGGGTGGCCGGCTTCGACATCTTCTATGCACTGCCCGATGCAGGCTTCGACCTGCATCAGGGTCTCAAGAGCGCGGTGGTGCGCCTGGGCGAGCGGCGCGCGATCGTCCTGGCCAAGCTGCTCCACGGCATCACGATTCCCGCCCTCGCCCTCTTCGGCCTGGGCGCGGGGTTCGGTGCCTGGTACTTCGCCGGCCTGCTCGTCGCGGCCGGCATTCTCGCCTACGAGCACCGGCTGGTCCGCCCCGGCGACCTGAGCCGGCTCGACGCGGCGTTTTTCACCATGAACGGGGTCATGAGCATCACGGTGTTCGGATTCGCGCTCATCGACCGGATGCTGGGATGAGCAAGCCGCGCCGGTCCGACCGCCGCGGACCAGGCGGACCGCGCCGCTCGCGGCCCGCGCCGACGGGCCCGGGACGCACCCC